>NZ_JBDXMW010000014.1:0-68379 GCF_039939215.1 Marinomonas sp. 5E14-1
TGCCATCTGCCATCTGCCATCTGCCATCTGCCATCTGCCATCTGCCATCTGCCATCTGCCATCTGCCATCTGCCATCTGCCATCTGCCATCTGCCGTCGATGTTTGTCTATCTTGAGTTTTTTTGTTTGTAATGGTTTGGTTTTTTGGTGATGTAAATATAATTTTTCTGGCGTGTATGGTGGCTTGTATTGCACGTAAGTAGTTTGTCTAATGCAATATTATTTTTAATTGGAAGATTGTTTGTTTTGGATGTGATAAGTGATTGTTTCTACAGGGAAAGTAGAGATGGTGGAGGGAGGTGGATTCGAACCACCGAAACTTTCGTGGCAGATTTACAATCTGCTCCCTTTGGCCACTCGGGAACCCCTCCACAGCAGCGCGGCATATATTATATGTCGCGCTAAGATATGTAAACAATTTTCTATGATTTATTTAATAATTTTTCCAGCTTCGCTTTCATGCGCTCTTCTGGAGAAAGATTGTTATAAGCATCATCTTGGCGAGCCGTATTTGTAGGTTTGTTGTTCTGCTTAATCTTGGTTGGATTTTTTGGCTTGGATTTTCTTGGTTGTTGCGCGTTGTTTTCGCGAGCAAGTCTGTCCGATGTCTTCGTGTTTCTTGTTTTGGGTTTTGTAGGGATCATTGACTTAGGTAGAGCTGGCTCGTCGTTAATAGCAATACCTTCTAAATCGACTCTTGGTTGACCTGACATTAAGCACTTTTTGTATCTGTCTGAGCGAGTGTATGCGGCTAGGGCGCGTTTTTGTTTGCTGGCATTAAAGTTGTCATCTAGAACCATGTCTTGGTCTATGCCGACTTTTAGGGGTTTTGGTTGATTCCAATCAAATGCTTTTGGGTAGCGATCTTCAAGCATCTTAATAAGTCGGCGGTTATTTCGTTGATTTTTCTGACGTTTTTTTTGCTCTGGAGTCAAAGTTGTGGTCTCTGCTGAAGCGTCATTGGCCTTTGGTGTGCTTGAGTTGCTTTCATTTGTTACTGTGTCTTCTGATGAGTTTTTAGGCTCAGGTTGTTGTATGCTCATATCATTAATCTGTTCTGTGGTTGTGGTTGTGGTGCCGCTGTTATCTATATCAGCATGCTCGTCTAATAAATCAAAAGCTAGCTGTTGTTCAACTACTTTTCGTTGTTTATTGCTAGGTGAGGGGGTGTCGAGGAGTCCTAGAGAGTCTGTTATATAGCGCTGTACCTGGTCTGCTGGTTGTTGATCTGCCATATGTTGTAGCAAATCCATTGAGGCGCTGCATTCAATGGGTAGATGATGCTCTTTTTTTAGTTTTGCTATTTCTTTTTGGGCATCTTCTAGTTGATTTGTTAACCAGTTAACTTTTGCCTCAAGTTTAGCGATAAGTTGTTCCATAAAGTACAAGGCTCAGTTTGATGTTGGTGTTAGTGGAATGGTTGATGTTTTTTTGTTTATGCCAACCATTTCATTTAGCTGAATCTTGCTTGGTGTGATGATCTTTGGTTCATTATTGTTATACCGCCATGCATAGCAGCCATAGAGGGCTGAAACAGATAAGGTGGCGATTAAATAAAATATTGTTTTCATATTTTTTAAAAAGTGAGTCCAGCACCGATCATAACGTGATTATCATACTTTGAATCTGAGCTGTTTAAGATTTTCATGTATACATCTAGACGAGATGTGTTGGAGATAGCTATTCGAAAGCCTGCTTCTGGGTAATAGACTGTCCCCTCTAGAAAGGATAGTCCGCCACCTATAAATGACCATGCGGTTAACCCAGAGAACGATTGAAAAATAGGGGTGGCACTATAGTAACGTGACCCTACTGTAACCCCACTTTCGAAGTCCTCTCCTATTACAAATGCGAATCCGCCATAAACGGAGATGTTTGTAGGCATTGTGTATTCCATGTAAGAGTTAATGATGGATGTCACACTTTCATTGCCGTTGCTGTCTGGGCGAGTCGCCGTTGACTCATAGTTGAGTAGGGTTGCTACTTGCCCTCCTGGTATCTCTGCGAAGGCGTTTATACTTAGTAACATTAAGATTGCAAACCATAAAGTTTTCATTGTTTGTTATCCATCTGATTTAAACGGTTAAGCATTTGAGAAAGAGAAGATTCCCAGTTTGATTGTTGCTGCTTTATTTGATTTAAAGTGTTTAGGGTGTCGTTTTTTTCTTCGGTAAGTTCGTAGTTTTGCATTTCTAATTCTGAAATTTTTGCTCTTAAAGAGCTAATTTCTTCTATAGCTTCATTAATGCGTTGTTCTAGATGTTGAAGTAGATTATTGTTCATTGGTCTTCCCTAAAAAATAAGAGCAGTTAAATAATATAATAGCTAAGTAGTAATAGGCTACCATGCAATGACGACATCCTGTTGTTGTACGTTTAATATATGAGCGTCAACAACGAGCTCACCAATTGAAAAATTGGGCTGAACTTGTGTAATTGTAACACTGATGTTGGCATTGTTCAGCTGAGTTTGTGTTGACTGCCTTTGATTAAATACTTCATAACGACGATAGACATTAAATGTGTCGCCTTGCTTTATGCCTGATAATGAGCCGGCCGCTATATGTATTTTATTGCCTTCTGTGCGAAAAATATTTGCCATAAAAGGTTGGCATCGTAATTGTTCACTAGTGTCTAACGCGCTTTCTTTTAATGTTTGTTGTACGACTCTTCCATAATGAACTGTCCAAAATTTTGCACTACCAAAACCTATTCTGGCGTGATCTAAAATATCCCAATTACCTATTTCATTGTATCTGTGCTCAAAAAGTAAGGCGCCGCTAAAACCATCGTATATATAAATATCGACTATAAAGCTTCTTTCTTTATCTATACCTTCATCTAAAAGATCTTTTGCGTCTTTGTTATTCGGTTGCCTGAGATAGATTTCACCTATGTCTCTAATAACACCACTAACAATATATTGAACGCCTAGTTGTTCACTTATTCTAGTAACGTTTGTGAGAGAGCCATCGAAGTTTGTTGAAGAGGGTGCGTTGATAAGATCAGGGTAAATAGCGATGTTGGTTGCTGTGATCGCTCTAATATAACCTTGCTTGTTGATTTCGTCGGCGAGGTGTTTCGGGAGTTCTCTTGCGATGTTGCTGAGTTCGCCCAGTCTTGCTTGTTGTGGGTTCTGTAATTCGAATCCTGTGACGCCTACGGTTTTTCTATAATAACTTGTTGGGCCGCTGCTGCACTGTGAATCAGGAGTAACTTCTATTCTCGCAATAAGAGATAAAAAGTCTCCATTAACCTCTTCAGACAGAATGCTTGCCCGTTGAACATGGCCAGAGCTCCGGATTTCTATATTAGACTCTAGTTCTCCATTATTGAGTGCGTCTTTTACATTTACTCGAGAGCCTGATTCAAGAACAGCTTGTTTGATAGCTTGTTGGGTTGCTCTGTATCTTGCATCAGCAATGTCATCATTGTAGATGATGGCCTCGCCTGCAACATCCACAGTTTTCGAAAAAAGGTTAATGGAGATTAAGAGGCCTAGTGTAACAAACAGAACATGCTTCAAGATAAATACCGTTAGTCAATGCTGTAGAAGTTTGTTGTTGGTCGAGAGCTTTCTACATTAATTGCTCGATAGCCTGGGTTCACTTGACAGTTAGGGTCTGTGTTAATGCCTTGGGAGGAAGTCACACATTGGCGGAAGTTTTCTTGCAGTGCCATTTCGACTACGGTTTCAAAGGTGCCATCTTCATGCTCACGTTGAGAAACCACTTTTGCACCTACGAGATAGGCATCTACATAAGTTCTTAATTCATCGTTTTGAATAACCATGTTGCTCAAGGAGCTAGAGCCGTCGATTTTCAGGCCATAAACCCGCTCTGATAGGTTTCTATATGCATCCAGCATAGAGCTACGCAGTGTCATTATGCGAGCTTGAGATTTCGATAAGCGTTTGTTGGTTGTTAAAGCAGCGTAGCCCGTCGCTGTTACGACAATAGGTTCTTGTTTGATAACGGCGATGGTGTTGTTGGCATTTACTGCGCCATTTTGTGTGGTTGGCGCATTGTAGGTATTAGTATTGGTATTGGTATTGGTGCCAATATTTCCCACAGTATTGCCATTACAAGGCGCAACAGATGTGCATGTTTCGGTTGACCCTTGCTGATTAAGGTTTTGGCAGCCAGCAAGGATGATTGCACTCATGGTTATTAATAGAATTCGTAGTGATAGTGTCATTGTGTGCCCTTTAAATGGAAGTCCTTGCTGCAAATGTGACTATAGAGATATTCATCATAAATAAATTATTCAGAAAATACCTTTGCTTTTCAATATCTTTAATTCATTCAATAAAATGTAAACCATTTTACGCTCTAGCGTCCATGTTTGCTCGTGTAAAAAGGTGCTTTTCTTGGCTTTCTGCGTAAAAAAAATCATTTGAAGGTGGTTTTTGCAAAATCTGCTAATTGTCTTTTGTGTTAATGAGGGTTTAGTGGGAGGGTTTGTTTGCTTTTATTGGCTATGTAAATTACCAGACCAATGAGTGTATACTGTTTTTTTATACAGTTATTCTTGGTGTTGTAATGCCAACGTCCCGAAAAATTATTCATATAGATGCTGACTGCTTTTACGCGGCGATCGAAATGCGTGACGATCCTAGTTTGCGAGATATTCCCATTGCCATCGGTGGGCCAGTGGATCGTCGTAGTGTTTTGGCGACGGCAAATTATGCAGCTCGTGTTTATGGTGTTCGATCGGCGATGCCTACCTCTGTAGCTAAGCGACTTTGCCCTTCGTTGCTTGTTATTCCTGGAAATATGGCGAAATACCGAGAAGCTTCGCAGCAAATGCAGGCCATCTTTCATGATTTTACTCATATTATTGAACCTTTGTCCTTGGATGAAGCCTATCTTGATGTGACGGACTCAGGGCATTTTCAAGGTAGTGCGACTCGAATAGCTGAAAAGATTCGAGCTCGGATTTTTGAAGAGGTTGGAATTACTGTTTCTGCTGGTGTTGCCACTAACAAGTTTATTGCCAAAGTCGCTTCTGATTGGAAAAAACCAAATGGCTTAACGGTTGTTTCGCCGGAGAATCAGTTTGAGTTTGTGTCAGGAATTCCTGTGAAGTCTATTTCTGGAATTGGGCGAGTGGCACAGGAAAAGCTTGCTGGGCTTGGTGTGTATACTTGTGCCGATTTACAAAGACAGGACTTTTCTGTGTTACAGAAAGCATTCGGCAGTATGGCGTTTCGATTGTCTCAGTTTGCTTTGGGAGTAGATGAACGCTCTGTTGAGGTTTCTAGAGAAAGAAAAAGCATTTCAGTCGAGCGCACTTTTGATAAAGATTTGTCGGATATGAAAGCATGTCAAGATGCTCTACCTCTGCTGTTGGCTGAGTTAAAAAGACGTATGGCGGGTAAAGACGTTGATTCTCAGTTAAGTAAGTATTATTTAAAATTGAAGTTTGATAACTTTAAGCAAACGACAATAGAACAGCCGATTAAAAGCAAATTAACTGATGAGATCTTTTTTTCTTTGCTGGTGCAGGCTTGCTCTCGGTCTCTACGTCCAGTGCGCTTAATTGGTGTTGGTTATAGGCTTTCCCCTCCAAAACCGCTGCAATTGAATTTTGAATTTTGATGTGCAGTGTAAATATTGATTGTTTTTTGTACGGCTGACTATACTCATTAGAATAACTTCTATGGGAGGTGTTCAAATGTTTAAGCAACATAATCAATATAATTACGTTCATATGAGTCGGCCTGACTCTTTGTCTCATCGACTGCGCTTTGAAGTTGAGCAAACTTTGTCTTCTTTATATGCCGATTCTTCCTTAGTAGACCTACTTGATAGTTTGTATTTACCTTTCTCCAGTTGGGTTAATAAAAAAGCCAGTGCAGGACAAGGTGCTTTGTTTGTTGGTGTTGGAGGTGCGCAAGGTTGTGGTAAGACGACTTTTTGTAGTGTTGTTCGCCGAGTTTTACACAAAGGGTTTGACTTGAATTGTGTGCTTTTGAGTTTGGATGATTTATACAGCACTCGATATGATCGACTTAAGTTCGCTAATAAAACAACAAATTTGTTTTCCGTCCGAGGTGTGCCAGGTACTCATGATATTGAGCTAGCCATGATTCTTTTTGAGCGTTTGAAGAGTCTTAAAGAAGGAGAGGTGATGCGACTGCCTTGTTTTGATAAGTCGATCGATGATCGTAAAGCGGTTCATTTGTGGCAAGAGGTTCAGGGGCCAGTTGATGTTGTGTTGTTTGAAGGTTGGTGTGTGGGTGCTCCTCCGATGAAAGAGGGGTTAAATCATCCAATTAATTCACTTGAAGAAGAATTGGATACGGATGGTTTATGGCGAAAAACGATGAACCAGCGTTTGGCGCAGGATTATAAAGAGCTGTTTTCAAAAATTGATTTAATGGTTTGGATGCAGGCGCCTCATTATGACGTGGTATATGAATGGCGCAATAAGCAGGAGCGTATGCTGGAAAGCCATCTTCACGATATTCATGGCATTTTGCTGGATACAATTGATTTAAAAGTCATGTCTGAAGCTGAGTTGAAGCGATTTATGCAATATTACGAGCGTCTTACTCGCCATTTATTGGCTGTTATGCCAGACCAAGCAGATGTACTTTTTACTTTAAATGAGGCGCAAGAAGTGATTAAGACACGCTATCCAACTGAGCATTAGTGTCTAGATATATCGAGAGAGAAACTTCATTGTGATAGGCTATGGCGATTGACATAGCCTATTTTTTTGGAGAGAGAAAGAATGACTGATTTGTTGCCTTCTGTCATCGTAGAAACTAACCCTCAGCCTGATGCTGCGATTATCTGGTTGCATGGTCTTGGATCGGACGGCCATGACTTTGAGTCTTTAGTGCCAACTTTGTCTTTATCGCCAGATCTTGGTGTGAGATTTGTGTTTCCTCATGCACCTAAACGGCCAGTAACCATTAATGGTGGTATGGAAATGCGCGCCTGGTATGACATTTATGAAATGACACTAGAGCGCAAGGTGGATATGGCTAATATCGATGAATCTTATCATCAGATTGAAGCCTTGATTGAAGATCAGGTTCAACAGGGAATTTTGGCTGATCGCATCATTGTTGCAGGTTTTTCTCAGGGCGGTGTTATTGCTTATCAGGCAATGTTGCGAACAAAACGCACACTGGCAGGCGTGCTTGCCTTATCGACTTATCTGGTAAACGGTGATGCCGTGTCTGAATCAGTAGATTGCACTAATGGCCAAACTCCGATCTTAATTCACCATGGATCGCAAGACCCGATTGTTGCACCTGTTTTAGGTACACAAGCGAGAGATTTGTTGGTCTCAAAAGGCTTCAGTGTCTCCTATCAATCTTATCCAATGCCTCATTCGGTGTGCCCTGAACAGGTTAACGATATTTCAGTCTGGCTTAATGAACGATTGGCTTAATTTAAAAAAAGCTTGGTGGATCTTATGATCAGTGGTTTTGATATCGAATGGTTAGATTTTGCTAAGTCGCTTGCTGCAAGCGCTGGTGAAATGATGATTGAGGCGAGAAATAAAGCGGCGTTTGTTCGTGATTATAAAAGTGATCACGAACTTGTGACGAGTACGGATTTAGCGATTGATCAGTTTCTATGTTCGAGTATTGCGACGCGTTATCCAGAGCACCTCATTTTATCTGAGGAGTCTTCGCCAGATATTCAGTTTATCTCTACCGATACACCTGTTTGGGTAATTGACCCGATTGATGGCACGGTGAATTTTGCACATGGTCATGCGCATGTCGCTGTGTCGATTGGTTTGTATTTAAATGGAGAGCGAGTTGTTGGTGTGGTAAATGCGCCATTTCTTAATGAATGTTATTGGGCTAGAAGGTCGCATGGTGCGTATTGTAATGATGAATTGCTGAGTGTGTCTGGTAATTCTGTATTACGTAATGCGCTGGTTGCAACAGGTTTTCCTTATCAAAAAGATGCTTTGAAACCAATACTTGAGCGTGTTTCGCGTATTTTGCATGCTTGTCAGGATATACGGCGCAATGGTTCTGCCGCGTTGGATTTGTGTTGGGTAGCTTCTGGTCGTTTAAATGCGTATTTTGAAGTGGTAAAGCCTTGGGATATGGCAGCAGGTGCTCTTATTGCGGAGGAAGCTGGCGCAAAAGTTGGGCGTTATTCTGTACCTCAGAATGATTGGCCAGAAGCGATCAATGGCGACTCGTTATTAGTGTCATCACCAGCTCTATTTGATGACTTATATGCTTTATTGCAGTCTGAACATTCGCTGTAATAAAGAGGTAAGTTGGTTGTTTTATAAAATCAGGTGGGTGTAACTGCTTGATATATAGGTTGCGAGTAGAATTTACTATGTCTTTAACAGTGTTCTTTGTTTTTCTTTTTATAGCTGTCGGCATAATGGCAGTTTCACTTTGGTTTATTTTTCGTCAGCTTAAACTTAATAAAATGCGTAAGCAGCGCATCCTTGATGGTGAAGCTCGGATTATTGCTGAGCGTCAGAAGAGAATAGATAGTATTGACGTTTTATTGAAAGTGGCTAATACAGATGAGATGGGGTGGATTGAAGCCAGTATTAGAATTAAAAATCTTCTAGATCAGTTGGGTGTTGATTTATCTGATCATGAAGACATTTCAGCTTTTTATATAGTGACAGAGAACACAATGCATATTCCAACCCATGAGCAATGGAATTTGTTGCCTAAAGAAGCGAAAAAGAAACTCCGTAATGAAATGGCAAAATGCGAAGCGGATAATACCGAGCATTTATTGCGGGCTCAGAAAAGCTTGAGTTGTTACTCCTTCTCCAAATGATTGTTCAGCTTATCGTCTCATCCGCTCTTTTGTGCTTGCTCTTGCTGGGGCTTGTTTTGTTTTATATAAAACGTCCTGAAAAACTGCCTTATTATATTTTTTCGCCCCAAGATTGTATTGAATTTTTAACGAAGGCAATAAAAGGTGAGCTGTTAGAGCATGAGTGGCATGCTTTTGTGGGGGTGGCGTTGAGAGGGGATGAGGAATTAGAAAAGTTACGAAAAAGCTGTTTATTTATCGATGAATATTGTGTAAAACGTACGCATTTATTGCACAGTCGAAAGTGTTTGGCTTTTGATGATGAGGCAAAGATACAGTTGCAAAAGTTATTAGATGAGTGGCGTCATAAAGTTTCTTATGTGGCCTAATATATTTTATATAAAGAAGGAGTTCATGGTATGCAAGATCTATTAGATCAAGGTTCTGGGTGGTTGCCACTTATTACTGACGGGTTAATTAACCTGTCTTTTGGTTTGGTTATATTCTTTATTGGTAAATTTATTGCCTCTAAGGTAGCTAAGTGGTGTGAGAAGCGTATGTTGAAGTCCTCCGTTGATAAGGCGGTGGCTGGCTTTACGTCAAGTATTCTTTATGCATTGATGTTTGCAGCGGTAACTTTAATGGCATTAGGTCAAGTTGGTGTTGAAACCACTTCCTTTATTGCGATTCTTGGTGCTGCAGGTTTGGCTGTTGGTTTGGCTTTGCAAGGCTCTCTATCTAACTTTGCGTCAGGTGTTTTGATCATTATCTTGCGTCCTTTTAAAAGTGGTGATTTTATCGATGGTGCGGGTCAAATGGGTACAGTAGATCGTATTGAGTTGTTTCACACTTATTTAAAAACAACAGATAATCGTGTTGTTATTATTCCTAACTCAGCGATGATGGGCGGTTCAATTGTCAACTTTTCTCGCGAAGCAACTCGTCGTGTAGATTTAGTTGTTGGTATTAGTTATGACGCAGATATTCGCCTGGCTAAGCAGATTATGGAAGAGATTGTCGCCGCTGATGAGCGTATTTTAAAAGATCCTGAGTGTACTATTGCAGTATCTGAGTTGGCTGACAGTTCTGTTAATTTTGTTGTGCGCCCTTGGGTAAATGCAGCAGACTATTGGACTGTTCGTGCAGATGTTTTAGAGAAAGTGAAATATGCATTTGATGAGCGTGGTGTTGGAATTCCTTATCCACAAATGGATGTTCATCTTCATAAGAAAGAGTCGTAATATTTAAACTCTTTTCTTTTAAAATGCCGCCAAGTGATTACGGTTGCTTGGCGGCATTTTGCTTTTCAAGAAAGCTGCTTTTCTTTCGATTAAAAAACTGTATTTTTTAGGTTGTTGCTAATGAGCCGCTATCGTCCCCCATCCTCCCCAAAATCAGCTTATATTACCCAAGAAGGTGCTCAGGCCCTATTGGCTGAACTGAAGTATTTGTGGAAAGAGAAACGTCCGGCGGTTACTGAAACGGTGCGTGAGGCTGCTGCGCAAGGCGATCGCTCTGAAAATGCTGAGTACATTTACGGTAAGAAACAGTTGCGTGAGATAGATAGGCGAGTTCGCTATCTTGAGAAACGTCTAGATGCCTGTACGGTCGTTGACCGTTTTCCGAGTGATCAAAGTCGAGTGTTCTTTGGTGCATGGGTAACCTTAGAAGACGAATATGGCGAAATTAAAGAGTATCGTATTGTCGGTCCTGATGAGTTGGATCATCATGCTGGCTACATTAGTATTGATTCACCTGTGGCTCGGGCTTTATTAAAGAAGCAAGAGGGGGATGAAGTGGTCATTCGTCTCGCTGCAGGGGATAAAGTGTATTTTATTGAGGCGATTGAATATCGTTCTATGACGTTGTGAAAATCCATTATGGCATGGTGCAGTGGCAACATCCTGCGTGGAAAAATTGGCTCTATTCAAGTTCGCTTCCAGCCTCTGAAAGAATGGGGCGCTATTCGGATGTTTTTTCCACAGTTGAAGTCAGTAGTGCTTTTTATACCAAAGTCAATCAAGCTCAGCTGCAGCGTTGGTGTGAAATGCTGAATGACGACTTCTGTTTTTGTATTAGGGTGTTTCAAGAGATAACTCATCGTTTCAATGAGCGTTCTTTGGAAGGGGGTATTTGCTTTTTATTTTGAACAAAGTTGATCGACTAGAATTACGTCGTCATGAAAACCATAGTGCCCAACTTCATGATCTTGAATAAAGAGCTTTAATGTTTTGCTAACACTGCTAAACGCAAGCTCATCCCAAGGAATGTCTTTTAAATCAAACAGTGCTACTTCCGAGCTTTCTTCTGTCGGATGGAAGTCGTCTTTTTCTAATTTAGCTAAATAGAACAAATGAATCTGATTGATATGAGGGATGCTTATCATGCTAAAGAGTTGTAAGCATTTGGCAACTGAGCCGCTTTCTTCTAGGGTTTCTCTTAATGCGCCTTCGCTGGTGGTTTCTTGGTTTTCCATGAAGCCTGCAGGTAAAGTCCAAAATCCTAGACGAGGCTCAATATTGCGTCGACACAACAGAACTTTTTCCTCATAAAGAGGAATGGTGCCTGTAATAAGATTTGGGTTGTCATAATCAATGTTCCCGCAACTTGGGCACATTGCCCTCATTCGGTTATCTCCGGCCGGTATCGCCATGTTGACTGAGTGGCCGCATTGGGAACAAAATCTCATTATGTTTCCTTATCGCTTAAGTTGGAGCTTAGCGTATTTCACAACTTTATCTTCAATTTCTTGGATCTCAATCATATAGTGGCCAACCCATAAACTGATAGGATGTTCTGGGATAAGCTCTAATGTTTCTATGATTAGGCCGTTTAGCGTTTTCGGTCCATCAGTGGGTAGATGCCAGTCGAGTGTTTTGTTGATCTCGCGGATGTGAGTCGAGCCTTCTATTCGGAAGGAGCCATCATCTAGTGTTTGTATTTCTTCTTCTTCATCTTGAGTCGGTGGGGTGAACTCGCCAACAATTTCTTCTAATACGTCTTCTAAAGCGGCAATACCTTGGACATCACCATACTCATCTACCACTACGCCCATTTGTTGATGGTCTTTTTGGAAATTGAGAAGCACTGTGTTTAGAGGGGTGCTTTCAGGGATGAAATACGGCTCAAGTGTCGCTTTTAATAATGCGGCTTTGGACGGTGTAGGGTCGCGCAAGAATATTGCAGCATGTCGTGCGTGAAGAATACCAATGATTTTATTGATCTCGCCATTGTAGACAGGCATGCGTGTGTGTCGGCTTTGGCAAATTTGTTCGATGATCTCTTCGATTGAGTCTTCAATATCTATGCCGACAACTTCATTCCGAGGAATCATAATGTCTTCAACAGAGACTTTTTCCAAGTCAAGAATGGAAATTAACATTTCTTGGTGGGCTGCGGGAATCAGTCCACTGGCTTCGTTTACAACCGTTCTTAGTTCTTCGGAATCCAGTGTGTCTTGTTTGTTTTGAGAGGCGTGAACGCCAATTAAGCGCAACAGGCCATTAGACAAGCCATTGACTAACCATACAAGTGGGTAGAGAGCTTTTAATAAAATAGCGAGGACCCAAGAGGCTGGGAAGGCAATTTTTTCTGGGTGGATAGTGGCTAATGTTTTCGGCGTAACCTCTGCAAAAATCAATACGATCATAGTAAGTGCTGCTGTGGCTATTGCTACACCGGCGTCCCCCCATAAACGAACAGCAATAATAGTTGCTATTGCGGAAGCTAGAATATTAACAAAGTTGTTGCCGATTAAAATAACGCCAATAAGTCTATCAGGGCGTTCAAGGAGGGTGTTTACCTTTATTGCAGATCGATTCTTGCTTTTAACCAGATGCTTTAGGCGATACTTATTAATCGACAGCATTCCTGTTTCAGAGCTCGAAAAGAAAGCGGAAAGTAAGATAAGACAGAAAAGTATTCCACCAAGAATACCTAAGGGTACTTCGTTCAAAAAGGGATCGCCTCAATTATTTAGATAAATGGATTATTAGTTCTTAAGATCTGACTGTCAAACTACTTTGATCTAATTGTGATTAATGAAGCAAGATTTGCAATGCAATACGACTACCAAAGTAGCCAAGCATTAGCAGAAAAAAACCACTTAGCGTAAGTTTCACCGCTAGTTGCCCGCGCCACCCTACAATGTGCCTACCTAATAAAAGTCCTGCAAAAACAAACCAAGACATAATGGTAAAGAAGGTTTTATGAGCAAGGTGTTGAGCGAACATGTCTTCGATGAAGTAAAATCCTGTCGCTATAGTTATGGTTAACAGGACAAAGGCAGCCCAAATGAACTCAAACATAAGTTGTTCTAAAACTTGCAGAGGCGGCACTCTTAGCAGTTGTTTTAGTTTGTGGTGTTTGAGTTGGTACTCTTGAATTGCCAATAAAATGCCAACTCCGCAAGCGGCAGTAAACAAACTATAAGCAGCAGAAGCAATTAATATATGGGCGCTGGTGCCCCAGGAGTTGCTATGCAATTGCATTAAATCCCAAGGCTCTATGGCGTTGAGGGCAATAATGATGGCGCCAAGAGGGAAAGCAGCGCCCAATAATAGAGAGAGATCTTTATCGCGATTACTAAACCAAAGTAAGCTATTGCCAATAAACGCAATTAAAAGGCCGATGGTTAAAAAATTAAAACCGTCTTTATTGAGTAAAAGTTGAATCAAAGAAGATGTATGGGTAGCGAGAGCTAATGCGCCAATGTGTTGTGTGAGACGGCTTTGAGGACGGGCGAAATAAGTCGCTCCGGCAATTATAGAAGCGAGACAGGCAAACCAAAGCGATAATTGAATCATGAAACTAAAGGTTCCGCTGAGTAAAGGTATAGGGTGAAAAACATTTATCCGTTATAATAGAGCCAATTTCACCTTGGATAAACTGAAACCGTAGGTTTTTTCCATTTAGAACCAAATTTGAGGGCAATATGTTCGACAATTTATCGAATCGCTTAACTTCCTCGCTTGATCATATTCGAGGTCGAGCCAAACTGACAGAAGACAACGTAAAAGATGTTTTGCGTGAGGTGCGTATGGCGCTCCTTGAAGCTGACGTCGCATTACCTGTTGTAAAAGATTTTATTGCCGCTGTAAAAGAGCGAGCGATTGGCACTGAAGTATCAAAAAGCCTAAGT
This sequence comes from Marinomonas sp. 5E14-1, assembly GCF_039939215.1. Lineage (NCBI taxonomy): Bacteria > Pseudomonadati > Pseudomonadota > Gammaproteobacteria > Oceanospirillales > Oceanospirillaceae > Marinomonas > Marinomonas sp. 5E14-1. The sequence continues at coordinate 13,905 of NZ_JBDXMW010000014.1, forward strand.
CCTGGCCAAGTCTTCCTTAAGATAGTAAAGCAAGAGCTTGAAAATGTAATGGGGCAGGCGAATGATGGCCTGAACCTTCGTGTTGCGAGTCCAGCAGTTATTTTGTTGGCTGGTTTACAAGGGGCGGGTAAAACCACTTCTGCGGCTAAGTTAGCAAAATATTTAAAAGAACGAGAAAAGAAATCTGTTTCTGTTGTTAGTGCCGATGTGTATCGTCCGGCTGCGATTAAGCAGCTTGAAACGCTTGCGGGTGAAGTGGGGGTTGACTTCATTCAGAGTGATTTGTCTCAAAAGCCAATCGACATTGTAAATGGCGCCATCGATTATGCTAAGAAAGCGCATAAAGATGTATTGATTGTTGATACGGCGGGTCGTTTATCTGTTGATGATGCCATGATGGCGGAAATCAAAGAGTTGCATGCCGCTGTTAATCCAATTGAGACCTTGTTTGTTGTCGATTCGATGACAGGTCAAGATGCTGCGAATACAGCGAAAGCTTTTGGTGATGTGTTGCCGCTCACAGGAGTTATCTTAACGAAGACGGATGGTGATGCTCGTGGTGGTGCCGCATTATCTGTGCGACATATCACTGGTAAGCCAATTAAATTCTTAGGTGTTGGTGAAAAAGTTGAAGCATTAGAGCCATTTCATCCTGATCGTTTGGCCTCTCGTATTCTTGGTATGGGCGATATGCTTTCTCTTATAGAGCAAGCTGAGCAGAAAATCGACAAGGATAAGGCTGAAAAATTAGCTGGTAAGCTTAAGAAAGGTAAAGGCTTTGATTTAGAAGACTTTAAAGAACAGCTTCAGCAAATGAAAAACATGGGTGGAATGAGCTCTATGTTGGATAAGCTTCCAGGCATGGGGCAGCTGGGTAATATTCAAGATAAAGTGAATGACAAAATGTTCGTGCAGATGGAAGCCTTGATTAATTCTATGACGCCAGCGGAACGTCGTAATCCAGATGTGATAAATGGCTCTCGTAAGAAGCGTATTTCGGCAGGCGCAGGTTTGCAGATTCAAGATTTGAATCGCCTGTTGAAACAGCACAAACAAATGCAAAAGATGATGAAGAAATTCAGCTCTAAAGGCGGAATGCAGAAAATGATGCGTGGATTAGGTGGAATGATGCCGGGTGGTGGTATGCCAGGTGGTGGCGGTTTCCCTAGAATGTAGAGCTAATTAGCTGTTTTTACAGGTGGTTTTTAAAAAACTACTACTTTAATTGAAAGGGCGAGCAAATCGCCCTTTTGTTTTTCTAGTTTATCGACTAGAATATGCCGCCTTCTTGTAGTATGAGTCTAAAATCCGACTCGGCAAGAGGGTTTCGTTAAGCAATAAGGAGCCAATCAAATGGTAACTATTCGTCTTTCTCGTGGTGGCTCTAAAAAGCGCCCATTCTATCACTTGAACGTGGCTGATAGCCGTCGTGCGCGTGATGGTCGTTACATCGAGCGTTTGGGTTTCTTTAACCCTATTGCTCGTGGTCAAGAAGAACGTCTACGCATCGATTTAGATCGCGTAAATCATTGGGTTAGCCAAGGCGCTCAACTTTCTGACCGTGCTGCGCAGCTTGTAAAAGATGCTAGCAAAAACGCTTAATACTGAGGTAGTGCTATGTCTAAATTGAAACAAGCGGCCGCTCCTGAGCAAGCCCTTGTTGTTGGACGCATTACATCAGTTTACGGTGTTAAAGGGTGGGTGAAGTTATATTCACACACTGACCCAATGCAAGGAATCTTTGATTATGCGCGTTGGTGGTTGAAAACCCCTAGTGGGTGGAAAGCTGTAGAATTAAGCCAAGGGCGCTTGCAAGGGCGTGGTTTGGTGGCATCGGTAAAAGGTTATACCGACAGAGATCAAGTTAAAGAAATCTGTGGTATGGACATTTATATTGATGGCAAAGATCTACCAGCATTAGAGGAAGGTGATTATTACTGGAGTCAGCTGGAAGGTCTAAGGGTTATAACCAAAGAGGGTGTCCTCTTGGGGAAGGTTTCTCAACTTATGGAAACCGGTGCGAATGATGTTGTTGTTATCCGCGCGTGTGAAGGCAGTTTTGATCGAGAAGAACGATTGATTCCGTATGCTCCAGGAACTTATGTTTTGAACATTGATTTAGAACAGCAGGAAATGGTAGTAGATTGGGATCCCGAATTTTAAACAGATAAGCTGAGGTCACAACGTGAAGGTTAGCGTTATATCGCTCTTTCCGGAAATGTTTCAAGCCATTACTCAATATGGAGTAACAGGCAGAGCCATTAAATCAGGGTTGGTCGAAGTGGATTTCTTTAATCCCCGCGACTTTACTCATGATAAGCATAAGACTGTAGATGATCGCCCTTATGGCGGCGGCCCTGGGATGCTGATGAAAGTTCAGCCTCTCAAAGATGCGATTGAGTGTGCCAGGAAAATGGTGCCCAATGCAAAAGTTATTTATCTATCCCCTCAAGGGCGTACGCTAACGCAAGCAGGCGTGCAACAACTTGCTAAACAAGCAGAATTTATTCTGGTAGCAGGTCGTTATGAAGGAGTCGATGAGCGTTTGATTCAATCTGAAGTTGATGAAGAATGGTCGATTGGCGATTTTGTCCTAAGTGGTGGCGAGTTGCCGGCTATGGTGCTCATGGATGCTGTATTTCGTATGGTTCCGGGAGTATTAGGAAAGCAGGCTTCAGCAGACGAAGATTCGTTTGCGGATGGTTTGTTGGATTGCCCGCATTATACTCGCCCAGAAGTACTGAATGGTGTGCCTGTGCCGCCTGTACTGCTTAGTGGCAACCATGAGGAGATTAGACGTTGGCGTTTAAAGCAGAAGCTCGTAAGAACTTTTGAGCGCCGGCCAGACCTTCTGCATGAACTTGAGTTGGACAAGGAACAGCAGAAGTTGTTAGAAGAGTTTATTCGCGAAACTGAAGATTCAACCTCGGCAGAGTAGGAATTGCGAGCTTATCAGGAAGAAGAACCTTCGTACTGATAAGAAACCATATCATTAGGAGTCACATCCATGAGCAATAAAACTAAACTGATTCAGCAAATAGAAGCTGAACAGATGACAAAAGAAGTTCCGGCATTCGGTGCTGGTGATACAGTTGTCGTTCAAGTTAAAGTTAAAGAAGGTTCACGCGAGCGTCTACAGGCCTATGAAGGTGTTGTAATTGCTAAGCGTAATCGCGGTCTTAACTCAGCATTCACTGTTCGTAAAATTTCTAGTGGTGTTGGTGTTGAGCGTGCTTTCCAAACATACAGTCCTCTAGTTGAGAGCATTGAAGTGAAACGCCGCGGTGACGTGCGTCAAGCTAAGATCTTCTACCTACGCGATCGTTCTGGTAAGTCCGCACGTATTAAAGAGAAATTAACTAAACGTTAATATTCTCTATCTAAAAAAGGCGACGTAAGTCGCCTTTTTTTATGGAACTAACTCCCTTCTATATGGCCTAATAGAGACTATTTCTGTCTTTGAGGTCCTTCATGAGTAAAATTTTCAGTTCACTGTCTCGTAGCTTTGTTGTGAGTGCAGTGTTGTTCTCGTTGTCTAGTGTTTCTTTTGCGGATGAGGTCAGTGTTGTATCGTCTATACAAGCCGTTTTACCTCAATATGAAATCGAAAGTGTCGAATTGCATAATGGCGCTGGCTTATATGTTGTGACCTTGGCTGGTGGACCTGTGCTGCATGTCACTCAGGACGGTAAATACTTTGTTGCGGGTGATTTGTATCGTGTCGAAGGCGAGTTGCTTGAGAATGAAACAGAGAAAGCTAAATTGGCAAAAGTCGAAGCGATACTTGAATCGGATATGATTGTCTACAAAGCGTCTAATGAAAGAGCGCATATTACTGTTTTTACAGATGTTGATTGTGTTTACTGCCGTATGCTTCATAAAGAAGTAGCTCAGCTAAATGAGTCCGGTGTGACAGTGCGTTATCTTGCTTATCCTCGATCTGGTGTCGGTTCAGAGTCTTATCAAAAAATGGTCAGTGTTTGGTGTTCAGATAATCCAAAAGAATGGCTTACCGATGCAAAACTAGGAAAAAGTATCCCGGTGAATAAATGTGTGAATCCAGTTGCAGATCAATATAAGTTAGGTAATGAAGTTGGTGTGCGTGGTACACCGAGTATCATTTTAGGCGATGGTACGCTTTTGCCAGGGTATTTACCTGCTGCGCAATTGGTTGAACGTCTTGGGTTATAGCCTTATCGCAAAATATTTTACCAAACATAGGCCTACTTCAGCCTTTTGTTCGTTGGGTTTGCGCCGTTCTCTCTGTATAATGTATCGGTTTTACATTTAATTGAATCGCTTATAAATAAAAATTAAACCATCTCTGTGGGGTATTGTTTTGAAACCGGTAAAAGTCGGAATTTGTGGACTAGGAACTGTTGGGTCTGGCAGTTTTAATATTCTTCGGAATAATGCGGAAGAAATTACACGACGTGTTGGTCGCAGCATTGTGATTGAGCAAATTGGCGCTCGTCGTGATAATGATATGTGCGACACCACCGGTATGAATGTTACACGTGATATTTTCGATGTCGTTAACAATCCAGAAATTGATATTGTACTGGAGTTAATTGGCGGCACCACGGTTGCAAAAGACTTGGTTTTAACGGCTATAGCAAACGGTAAGCATGTTGTAACAGCTAATAAAGCGTTAATTGCGGAACATGGCAATGAAATTTTTGCACTTGCTCAAGAGAAAGGCGTTATCGTTGCCTTTGAAGCTGCTGTCGCTGGCGGTATTCCAATCATTAAAACCTTGCGTGAAGGCTTGTCTGCCAATCAGATCGATTGGTTGGCTGGTATTATTAATGGTACGGGTAACTTTATTCTTTCTGAAATGAGTGAGAAGAAGCGCGACTTTGATGATGTCTTGGCTGAAGCGCAAGCGCTTGGTTATGCCGAGGCTGACCCTACATTTGATGTAGAAGGGATTGATGCTGCTCATAAGTTAACCATTCTTGCCTCTATTGCCTTTGGTATTCCTCTACAGTTTGAAAAAACCTACACAGAAGGAATTAGCCGAATTACGGCTGAAGATGTGGCTTTCGCAGACCAGCTTGGTTACTCGATTAAACACCTTGGTATTGCTCGTCGCACTAAAAGTGGCATCGAGTTACGTGTCCATCCAACTTTGATTTCCCACAAGCAGTTGCTTGCCAATGTGAATGGTGTAATGAATGCGATTATGGTTCAAGGTGATGTCGTTGGGCCAACGTTAAGTTACGGTGCAGGCGCAGGTGCTTTACCAACAGGCTCTTCTGTTGTGGCTGATGTGATTGATGTTGCTCGTGCACTTACTGCTGACCCAACCAATCGAGTGCCTCATTTGGCTTTCCAAGAAGACGCTTTGTCTGATATGGAAGTGTTGCCAATTGAAGAAATCGAATGTGGCTTCTTTTTAAATATGACGATTCAAGATCGTGCGGGAGTGCTAGCAAATATTACTCAAATTTTGTCTTTGAATGGCATTAGCATTGAGTCTCTGATTCAACGAGAGAGAGAGGGCAGTGATTTAGTGCCGCTTGTCGTTATGACTCATGATGTGAAAGAACGTAATATGAATGCTTCAATTGCGGCAATTGAAGCCTTGCCGGATGTTGTAGGTACTGTTCAACGAATCCGTGTCGAAAATTTGGCATAAGAGAGAATCAAAGATGAAATACATTTCTACTCGAGGTAAAGCGCCTGCATTGTCTTTTGGTGATGTTCTGTTGGCTGGTTTGGCAAATGACGGTGGTTTGTACGTGCCAGAAAGCTTGCCTCATTACACTAAAGAAGAGATTGCTTCGTGGGCGAATCTTTCTTATCAAGAGCTGGCGTTTAAAGTGATGTGGCCTTTTGTTGAGGGTGATATTCCTGAAACAGCTTTCAAGAAAATGATTAATGAAGCTTATGCTGGTTTTAATCACTCTTCTATTGCTCCAATGGTTCAGGTTGGCAACAACGAGTGGATTCTTGAGTTGTTCCGTGGCCCGACTTTAGCGTTTAAAGATTTCGCTTTGCAATTGCTTGGTCGTTTGATGGATTACGTCTTGGCTGAGCGTAAAGAAAAGCTGGTTATTTTAGGTGCTACATCGGGTGATACTGGGTCTGCCGCAATTGAAGGTTGCCGTCACTCAGAGCATCTAGATATTTTTATTTTGCACCCTTATCAGCGAGTGTCCGAAGTGCAGCGCCGTCAAATGACGACAGTAATCGACAATAATGTTTTCAATATTGCAGTGAAAGGCAACTTTGATGATTGCCAAGGTATGGTGAAATCAAGTTTTGCTGACCAATCTTTCTTGAAAGGCGCTAAATTGGGTGCAGTAAACTCGATCAACTGGGCGCGAATCATGGCTCAGGTTGTTTATTACTTTTCTTCAGCTTTGTCTGTTGGTGCTCCTCATCGTAAAGTGTCTTTCTCTGTTCCTACTGGTAACTTTGGAGATATTTTTGCGGGCTACTTAGCAAAACGAATGGGTTTACCTGTTGATCAGTTGGTTGTTGCTACGAACCAAAATGACATTTTACACCGTGTCATTGCTGAGAATGATATGAGTCGTCAATCATTGAATGTGACCTTGTCGCCAAGTATGGACATCATGGTATCCAGTAACTTCGAACGTTTGTTGTTTGATGCTCATGGCCGTGATGGCGCTCAAATTGACGATCTAATGGCGCGCTTTAATCAAGGTGATGTGTCTCTAAATAATGATGCTTGGTCTTTTGTAAAAGAGAACTTTGATAGTTATAAAGTGAATGATGAGAAGACGTGTGAAGTCATCGCTGACGTTTTTGCATCGACGCAATACTTGCTTGATCCACATACAGCAATTGGTTTAGAAGCGGCGCGTAATTGTTGGAAAGATAAATCTGTTCCTATGATTACTTTGGCTACCGCTCATCCGGTCAAGTTCCCTGAAGCAGTGAAAAAAGCAGGCTGTGAATCACCAAAATTACCTGAACATATGAAAGATCTTTTCGAACGTGAAGAGTCTTATTCTGTTTTGGATAATAGCTTAAGTGATGTTCAGGCTTTTGTTGCTAAGAAAATCTAACTAAGTTAATTGAACCAATGAAACGGCCAATCCATGATTGGCCGTTTCTGTTTGCCCTTCCACTTTTTCTTTTTAAAGCGCTACTTTATATGAATCTTATTCTGCTTGACTCTGAAAACACATTAGGCACAGATCAATACGCGTTAACAGACCGTCAGCAAACTCATGTGTCCAAAGTAATAAAAGCTCAGCAAGGAGATGTGTTAAAAGTTGGTCTGTTGAATTGCAAAATAGGTGAAGGAATATACGAGCCACCGAGCGATCATCAGCCAGGTTATATTCATTCCTTGAATCTATTTTTATCTGCGCCTGAACCATTATCAATTACCTTGGTGATGGCGTTACCTAGACCGAATATGCTGAAGCGTACATTGCAGAATATTACGGCAATGGGAGTGAAAGAGCTGTATTTGATTCATTCTGCCAAGGTGGAGAAAAGCTATTGGCAAAGCCCTGTTTTGCAAAAGGATTCTGTTAATGAATGCCTTATGCAAGGACTTGAACAAGCGAAAGACACCTTGATGCCAAAATGGTCTTTGATACCAAGATTTCGTCCTTTTGTTGAAGATCAATTGCCGGACCTTTTAGAAAATAAAATAGGTTTATTGGCGCATCCTTATCTAGCGAAACCTTGCCCTATCAATATTCAAGAACCTTGCGTTTTAGCTTTAGGCCCTGAAGGTGGCTGGAATGAATTTGAAGTGGAGAAATGGCTTGAAGCAGGTATGGAGGCAGTCCATTTAGGTGAGCGAATCTTGAAAGTAGAGACTGTTGTACCAGTGCTCTTGTCTCGCTTATACCCTGCTTAACGCTCTTTTTAAGAAACCTTAATGTTGTAATTTGTAACAGTTGGGCAATATTAAGAGAGTCCGTTTGGGTTTTAGTGTAATGTTAGTATAAATAGCTTTGGTAGCTTCTAGGTCGATCTCATGAGCAACTCAAATAAAACTAAGCCTGAAAAGCCTAGTAACAAAATACAAAATAAATCAGCTTGGTTGAAGTTTCTTTATGTTGGAGTCGAAAATGAGTCTTTTTCTGAAGATGCTCGCCGGATTCTTATTATTAATTTATTTACTCTAGTTGGCATTTTTTTTACGTTTCCACTGGGTATTATTTCTCTTTTTACAGGTAAAGCCACATTAGGTTGGAGTTTGGTTTTTATCGCTATTTTGTATGCGGCGAATCATGCTTTTCTTCGTTTTTTTCAGAATCATTCTCTTTCTGGTAGTTTTGTCATTTACCCCCTTTATGCTTTGATGATTTATCTTGTGTATACCGGTGGTATGAATGGTACTGGTCATGTGTGGATCTTTTGTGTTCCTGCTGTTTCTTTATTTTTACATGGAATGAAACAAGGACTAACTGAATTAGGCGTTTTCACTGTAGCCTTAATTGTTGTTATGTTCTTTACCGATAATTATTTTGCTGAATTTGGGTATCATGAAACATTGCCTTCTAGAATTTTGTTTTCTTTTATGGTGGTGATCTTTTTATCTGGGATTTACGAATATTCCATGTCTCGCTTTAACGATGAATTAAAAGAGACGACAGGAAAGTTAAAGCTGTTGGCTTATATTGATAGTTTAACAGGGGTGTTGAATCGTCGAGGTATGTTGCAGCGTCTAGAAACTAAAGAGCAAGAAATCATTCATTTGTTATTGGCAGATGTGGATTTTTTTAAGCGTATCAATGATCAATATGGTCATGATGCAGGGGATTATGCGTTAACAAAAATAGCAGAAATTATCCAAGAATCTTTACCTGAACATGCTTTTACTGCACGTTGGGGTGGTGAAGAGTTTTTAATGGCGCTGCCTGAAGGCGACGTTCAAGAAGCCAATACACTAGCGGAATTGATACGTAAACGTATAGACGGCTATGAGTTTTCGTATGAAGAGCAATCTTTTACTGTAACGATCAGTGTCGGGGTGGCAAGTACTGCTCCATCTGTGACTTTAAGAGAAGCAATTACTTTAGCTGATAGCCGGTTGTATCTCGCAAAGCATTCTGGCCGTAACCAAGTTTGTACAGGCTAGCATTTTTAAATAGGTTCTCTAATTCGTGGTATCCTTTCTCGATTCATTTTTTGATTCCTGAGATTTTATATGCGCATCGAACGTCGGATCCTTCCTATCGAAGAACATTATTTTCCGAACAATATGTCTGCGACATTGCAGCGAGTCTTTATGGCTCGCGGTGTCTTCTCTGAAGCGGATTTAGATTACCGTCTTCCTCACTTACTTCGTCCAGACTCCTTATTTGATCTCACAACAGCTGGCTCTATTCTTGCGGATGCCATAATGGCAGGTCAAAAGATCCTAATTGTTGGTGATTTCGATGCTGATGGCGCAACCAGTACCAGTCTTGGTATTTTGGCGTTAGAGGCGATGGGAGCGATTGCGCCAGATTATTTAGTACCCAACCGATTTGAGTTTGGTTACGGTTTAACCCCAGAAATTGTTGACGTTGCTAAGAAAAAAGAGCCAACAGTATTAATGACGGTGGATAACGGAATCGCCAGTATTGATGGTGTTCTGGCAGCTAAATCCTATGGAATGAAAGTCGTGGTGACAGATCATCACTTACCTGGCGATTACTTGCCAGAAGCCGATGCAATCGTGAATCCTAATCATCCAAACTGTGGTTTCCCAAGTAAAAACCTAGCGGGCGTCGGGGTGATTTTTTATGTGATGTCGGCTTTGCGAGCGGAGTTAAACCGACGAAATTGGTTTGCTGAACAACATATTCCTGAGCCTAAAATGGCTGATTACTTAGACTTAGTAGCTTTGGGAACCGTAGCGGATGTTGTGCCCTTGGATGCGAATAATCGCATTCTTGTGCAACAAGGGATTAAGCGTATCCAAGCTGGCTTAGCACGACCGGGTATTTTGGCTTTATTGGATATTGCGCACCGAGATCATACGCAGCTAAAAGCGTCCGATTTAGGTTTTGCTGTTGGCCCTAGGCTAAATGCGGCAGGGCGGCTTGATGATATGGCGATTGGTATTGAGTGCTTGCTTGCCATTCATCCTCATCAGGCGCGCGAGTATGCTCAACAGCTCGATCAATTTAATCGTGAACGAAAAGCCATTGAGTCCGACATGAAAGAGCAGGCAGAGCTAGTATTGGAAGACTTGTTGGACGATGAACAAGAAATCCCAAATGGCATGTGTTTTTATGATGCAGATTGGCATCAAGGTGTTATTGGTATTTTAGCTTCTCGAATGAAGGAGAAATGCCATCGACCTGTTATTGCCTTTGCTCGAGTTGGCGAAGGCGAATTAAAAGGCTCTGCTCGTTCTATTGCCGGTGTTCATATCCGTGATGCCCTGGATTTGTTAGCCAAACGTTATCCACAATTATTGAGTAAATTCGGTGGCCACGCGATGGCTGCTGGAATGACGATTCGAGAATCTCACTATGAGGCTTTTTGTTTGGCATTTGATGCCATCATCACGGAATGGGTGACACCAGAGTTACTGGAAGCGCGGATCTTGACAGATGGCCCTCTTGCTGCGGAAGACTTTAGTTTGAGCTTTGCTGAGCAGGTAAGATTATCCGGCCCTTGGGGGCAAGCTTTTCCAGAGCCTATTTTTGATGGTGTTTTTGATGTGCTCCAACAGCGTTTAGTCGGCGAAAAACATCTGAAACTCATGGTGCGCGAACCAAGTAGTGGGCTTCTTCTAGATGCGATTAGCTTCTTTGTTGATTTAGCCAAATGGCCAAATGATAAGATGGAAAAGGTTCGCTTAGTATACAAACTGGATATTAATGAATTTCGTGGGCAGCGTAACTTACAGCTTCTTGTGGATTATTTGGAATCAGTTGCAAGCTAAAAACAGTAGGCTTTTATTGTGATTTTGAAGAACAAACTGTGCTTCAAAGTGTCTATCGAATCAAAACTTGAGGTACAATACACGCCCCTCATATATCACTCTATTATTATTGGAGCTCTTTCATGACTGCATTGGTTCTTGACGGCAAACTTTGCGCCAAAGAAACTGAAAACCGCTTACAAACTCAAGTTGCTGAGCTTAAAGAACGTACTGGTTGTACGCCGATTTTAGCGACTATTTTGGTGGGTGCTGATCCAGCCTCAGCCACTTATGTAAAAATGAAAGGCAATGCTTGTCGTCGTGTTGGTATGGATTCTAGAGCGATTGAGCTGCCAGAAACCACTACAACAGAAGAGCTGCTAAACACAATTGAAGAGTTAAACGCTAACCCTGATGTGCACGGTATTTTGTTGCAACATCCAGTGCCTGAGCAAATCGATGAGCGTCTCTGTTTTGATGCCATTGAAGCGCGCAAAGACGTAGACGGTGTTACCTGCCTTGGTTTTGGTCGTATGGCGATGCAAGAGCCAGCATATGGCGCGGCAACACCAGCAGGGATTATGCGTTTACTTGAAGCATACGATGTAAACCTAGAAGGCAAACACGCTGTGGTTGTTGGACGTAGTCCAATTTTAGGCAAGCCAATGGCAATGATGATGCTGAATGCGAATGCAACCGTTACTATTTGCCACTCGCGTACTAAGAATCTACCGGACTTGATAAAACAAGCGGATGTGGTGGTTGGTGCTGTGGGCAAGCCAGAATTTATTAAAGCAGAATGGATTAAAGACGGCGCAGTTGTTGTTGATGCTGGTTATCACCCTGGCGGTGTTGGCGATATCGAGCTAGCTCCATTAACTGAACGTGTTGCTGCTTACGCGCCCGTTCCTGGTGGGGTTGGGCCAATGACAATCAATACTCTGATTTTACAAACCTTGGAGTCTGGCCTAAAGCAGCTAGGCTAGTTGTTAAGATTGAAACGAAAAGCCGCGCCATTAGGTGCGGCTTCTTTTTTATAACGAATTGAACAAGATTAGGTAGGAAGACTATGTCCAGAACGGCTACGTCCACAGAAATGCTAAAAGACGCATTGGACTTTGATTTAATCGCCGATGTTTTTGTTTCTGAATCTATTACGGCATCCCCTGCTGAACTACACGGCCAACTTTGTGGTTATCTTGCTTCTGGTGTGATTTTGTTACTAGAAGACTGGCTGACTATGGTAGCTGAATTTTGCGATATAGAAGGCTGGAAAGAGGACGCTAGCCGTGCTGCCATTGTCGAACTTTATACAGCAACGCTTACTTTATTCCAGAATGGCGAATACGCATTGGTGCCGAGTATTTCTGACGACGATGCAGAGCTTTGTGAAAGAGGCGTTACCTTGTCCCAATGGGCCCATGGCTTCCTAGCGGGTTATGGTTTGTCTGGTCAGAAAAATACACTTTCTGATGAGACAAAACAGATTCTTCGCGATTTCGCCAATATCTCTGGTATGCAAGCTGAAATGCGATCGCTGGAAGACAACAATGACAATGAAGTTGATCTTACAGAGTTGGTTGAATATGTTAGATTGTCTGCCATGATGATGTATTCAGAGCACCATGATGTAAATCCAGACGCCGATCATACAAAGAAAAATCCATTGCACTAGTTTTTACACTGACAGTTTTTGGTATTAAGTGAGGCATTTTATGAAAATTGAAACTCAAACTTATCAAGCGCGTCGCGAGCGTTTGATGCAATCTTTACCCGAGAACAGTGTGGTGGTTATCCGTACTGGCGAGCTGTCGACTCGTAATAATGATTGTGAATACGAGTTTCGGCCTCATAGCAGCTTCTTTTATTTGACAGGTTTTCCTGAGCCAAGTGCATACGCCATTATTCGTACTGGTGGTGAAATGACATTGATAACCTTGCCGAAAGACCCTGAAAAAGAGCAATGGGAAGGTTTTCGATTTGGGTCGGTTGGAGCTATTCAAAGTTTCGGAGCAATGGATGCGCTAGATCTTGATGGATTAGACGACGCTTTGTTTTCAGCTTTAGATGGCACAACTAATGTGGCTTATCTTTTTGATGATGGTGTCTTACGTGAAAAAGTGGCTGAGTGTCGCGATAGATTGTCTGCTCGTGCAAGAGCAGGAGCCGTTGCGCCAACGTTGTTTCTTAATGTTGAGCCTATTGTTTCTGAAATGCGTTTAATCAAAGACAAAGAAGAAATTGCCATTATGGAAGCGGCTGCGCAAATCAGCGTAGAGGCTCATAAACAAGCCATGAAGTCAGTTAGACCTGACATGATGGAATATCAGCTAGAAGCTGAATTGAATTACGTCTTTATGAAATCCGGCGCGCGCCAACCTGCGTATAACAACATTGTTGCATCAGGAAGTAATGCCTGTGTTTTACACTACATTAAAAATGATGAACCGATTGAAGACGGTGATTTGATTCTTATCGACGCGGGTGCTGAGCTCGGTTGTTATGCCGCAGACATTACCCGTACCTTTCCCGCGAATGGTAAGTTTAGTGAACCTCAAGCAGCTTTGTATCAAGTTGTGCTCGACGCTTATCATACTGGCATGAAAAAACTTGTCGTTGGTGCGCCTTATGAAGCCTTTCATAATGCGGCAGTGCGAACGTTAACAGAAGGCCTAGTTACTCACGGTTTATTAAGTGGCAATGTGGATTTGCTGATCGAAAACAAGGCTTATCGAGATTTTTATATGCATAATACAGGACATTGGTTAGGTTTGGATGTACATGATTGCGGCGCTTACAAAGTGGCAGGCGAGTCTCGTTTGCTTGAAGAAGGCATGGTGTTAACCATCGAGCCGGGTTTGTATGTTTCAGCTGATAATGAATCTGTAGACGAAAAATGGCGCGGTATCGGCATTCGAATAGAAGACGATGTGCTTATTCGCGCTGAAGGTCCGTATGTTTTAACTCATGGGCTAGCAAAAGAGATTGCAGACATTGAGGCGTTAATGGCGCAAGACTAACTGTCTTGGCTTGTGAGAAAAATAGAGTGGAGTGTTAGACACATGGCTAAATCGTACGATGTAATCATAGTTGGTGCTGGAATGGTTGGCGCACTATCGGCGATTCTTTTGGCTAAATCTTCTTTGCGAGTGGCGTTGATTGATAAACACAACGGCGATTACGCTTTGTCTGTCCCGCCAGCTTACGATGCCAGAGTAAGTGCTATTTCCAGCCAATCAAAAGCTTTATTAGAATTCGCTAACGTCTGGCAAAACATTCCTCAAGGGCGGGTGGCAACCTACGACAATATCGTGGTTTGGGACGGATTAGGCTCAGGTTATATCGATTTTAATGCTGGTTCTGCTGCCATGCCTGAGTTAGGCGACTTGGTTGAGAACACCGTCTTGAGTCACCAAATGCTGGTGCAAATACAAAATAACCAAAATATCGATTTGTATTTTAACAATGCGTTGGTCTCGCATGAATTAAGTGAGGATGGAGCAGGAGTAGTCTTACAATCAGGTGACCGACTGGCGTCGCAAGTCTTGATCGCTGCCGATGGCGGCGGCTCCAAACTTCGTTCAGAAAATGACTTTGCGACAGTGGAATGGGATTACGGTCATACTGCGATAGCCGCAACTATTGAAATAGATAAGCCTCATAACAACACTGCATGGCAAAGTTTTGGTGAGGAGGGGGTTTTAGCCTTTTTGCCTTTGCCTTCAGTAGGTGATCGACACTTTGTTTCAATTGTTTGGTGTGTGCCACCTGAAGAAGCAAGTGTTCTCAAGGCGTTATCGGATGATACATTTTGTCGGCGTGTACACTATGCTATTAACAGGCGTTTTGATGTGCTGTCGGTTACTCGATCTCGTCAAGCCATCCCTCTTCGTCAAAGGCATGCTAAAGAATATGTTAAATCCAGCATTGCTTTGATTGGCGATGCGGCTCACACCATTCATCCGCTGGCAGGACAAGGAGCAAACTTAGGCTTCTCAGATGTTAAAGCTTTGGTGGATGTTCTAAGTAAAGCGCATAAACGAGGTGAGAACCTTGGCTCAAGCAAAGTCTTAAGGCGCTATCAGCGAGCGCGCATGTTGGATAATGTTGTTATGGCAGCAGGAATGGAAACCTTTAAACGTCTGTTTTCGACTCAGCATCCATTTGTCGTTCAGCTTAGAAATACTGGAATGAAAAGCTTCGATTGCAACACATCCTTGAAGAAAAAATTGATTGCCCGTGCTGCAGGTTTAGCGTCTTTTTCCTGACGTAAATTAAATAAAGTATTTGACTGCGGTATTTGGCAGAATAAATCAATCGCGTTTTTGACATGAAATCAATGAAAACAAAGGTGCAGAAGTATGCAAGTCCAAGAACTTTTAAAGAACACTGATAAGTTACCTAATGTGCCCCATGTTGTGCGTGAATTGATTCAAATGCTTAACGACCCTAATGTTAAGTATGCAGAAATCTCAGAAAAAGTGACTCATGACCAAACTATCTCTTTGAAAGTTCTGCGTGTTGTCAACTCTGCTTATTTTGGCTTATCGAGAAAAATCTCATCGATTGATGAAGCAACGGTTTTATTGGGAATTGATAAGCTTAAAACTTTGGTTATTGCGTCTGGCTTCTCAAATTCCGTGTCAAAAGTAGATGGTATTAAGCTACCAGAGTTTTGGGCTGATTCGTTCCGTGTCGCAGAACTATCTCAATGGTTCGCTAAACGTACTTCTTTGGTTGAAGCGGATGAAGCTTTTACGGTAGGTATCGTTCATAACATCGGACGCTTATTGTTGCACCTTACTGTTCCAGACACAGCACGAGAAATTCGACAGCTGGTTGTGAATCGTAAGGCAGGCTTTGTGAAAGCCGAGCTAGATTTGTTGGGCTTTACTTCTCAAGATGCAGGTAAAGCATTGATGGATTTATGGAAATTCCCGTCTTCGATTGGCGATACAGTGAAACATCATTCAAGACCGTTTGAACTTGATCCTCCACAGCCTTTATCGTGTGTTTTGAATTTGGCTTGTTATTTAAATGCCTGTATTCGTGCGGAACGTGATTCGGACCTGGTTCGTGAAGGTTTCCCGGTTGCCGTTGCAAAGGCGGCTGGTCTTTCAGAAGGTATTATTTACGAGCTTGATGATGCACTTATTATTAGTGATGGACTGAATCAGTTACTTGATTAAGTGTGTAATTAAGAGATTTTTTATCTTCAAATTTAGAACACAACAACGCAACATTTTTTCTCATTCTCAAATGAGAATCGCTAGTGTTCATTCTTAGCCTGTGTTAATTTCTTGTCTCAAATTTAATGACTTATACACTCTTGATTGACCTTTAAACGGCTCAATTCTGGGGTGAATATTGAGCTAGGTGGAAATTTTTATGCCAACAAAGTTACGCGCAATAGTCGAAAAAATAGGTTCTACATCCTTTCGAAATAGTATGAGCTGTCTCGCTCTCACATCTTCTTTAGTGTTTGCTGCCAATGTTCAGGCTCAAGGTGAAGTGAATGTTTATTCTGCTCGTAAAGAGTCGTTGATTGCACCTGCTTTAGATGACTTTTCAAAAGAACATGACGTTGTTGTAAATCTCATTACTGGTTCTGCGGATGCCTTGCTTAGCCGATTACGAGCTGAAGGTGATGCTAGCCCAGCCGATGTATTTATTACCGTGGATGCGGGTCGTTTGTACCGAGCGAAAACAGCTGGTGTGTTGAAGCCAATTAACAGTGAAGTGCTTAACGCGAACATTCCGAGTCATTTACGTGATGTAGATGGTTATTGGTACGGTTTATCACAACGTGCTCGAGTGATATTTTATAACCCTAAAAAAGTCTCCCCAGCTGATCTTTCAACATATGAAGATCTTGCTGACTCAAAATGGAAAGGGCGTATTTGTGTTCGCTCATCGGCAAATATTTATAACCAGTCTTTGGTTGCTTCAATGTTAGAAGTGGATGGCCGAGAAAAAACACAGGCTTGGATTAAAGGTTTGGTGTCTAATTTAGCTCGTCCTCCATTCGGTGGTGATGTTGACCTTCTTAAAGCAGTTAATGCTGGGGTTTGTGATCTGACGTTAGCGAACACTTACTATTATGGCCGTCTTGGTCAAAGCACAGATGCAAGCGAAAGAGAAGTTTATCAAAACGTTAAACCATTCTGGCCTAACCAAGCGGCAGACGATCGTGGCGCTCATGTGAATGTTAGTGGTGCTGGTTTAACTGCAGCGGCAACGAATGTAAAGAATGCAACTTTATTGCTAGAGTTTCTAACCAACCATGAGTCACAAGAATGGTATGCTCATGTAAACAATGAATACCCTGTTGTGGAGGGAGCAAGCGCGCCAGAAATGTTAGAGCCATTTGGCGAGTTCCGTGCAGATACGATTTCTCTGAGTACGTTAGGTGTGAATAATCGAACGGCAGTTGAGTTAATGGATCTAGGCGGTTGGAAATAACGTCCTCTTTAAAGTGAGCTTATATTATTAATGGTTGACTCCACTTCTCCCAGTGCAGCCCGTAGGCTTAAATGTAACTGGTTAAAAATCGCTGCAGTGTCGATTGCGGCGATTTTAGCATTACCTATTTTAGTTGTATTAGTGAATGTCCTGATCGGTAATGGCAATGTGTGGCGTCACCTTTATGAAACGGTTCTAGCTGATTACATTCAAAACTCTCTTCTATTAATGTTAGGTGTTGGGATTGGCGCTTTTGCAATTGGCGTTCCTTGCGCTTGGCTAACCAGTATGTGCGATTTCCCCGGCCGTAAACTCTTGTCTTGGGCTTTGCTTCTGCCAATGGCCATGCCGGCTTATATTATTGCTTACACCTATACGGGGATTTTTGATTTCGCTGGACCTGTGCAAACTTTTATTCGTTCTGTAACTGGCTGGAGTTACGGAGAATATTGGTTTTTTGAAGTTCGTTCCTTAGGTGGTGCGATCGTCATGCTCACTTTAGTTTTGTATCCTTACGTTTATTTGATGAGTCGCGCGGCATTTTTAGAGCAATCTGAAAATACTTTAGAAGTAAGTCGTACGCTTGGCTATTCAAGTCGAGCTGCGTTTTTTAAGCTGGCATTGCCTCTCGCTCGTCCTGCCATTGTGACTGGGCTTACTCTGGTATTGATGGAAACATTAGCTGATTACGGAACGGTTCAGTTCTTTGGTGTGAATACTTTTACGACGGGAATTCTGCGTACTTTCTACGGCTTTGGTGACGTAATGGCGGCTTCACAATTAGCGGGTATTTTACTGTTATTTGTGATTGTGCTGATTTTATTAGAGAAGCACTCACGTCGTCGTATTCGTTATCATGCTTCAGGGTTAAGGAAAGCCAGTAATCGACGAATTCAATTAACAGGGAGTCGTGTTTTTTTCACCTACCTTGTTTGTTGGTTGCCAATTTTGTTTGGTTTTCTTATTCCCACGGGGATCTTGTTGTATTGGGCGCTGTTTAAGGCAGAAGTGCCTGATTCAAAATTTGTTCAGTTGGCGTGGAATTCTTTATATTTAGCCGCTTTAGCTGCCATGATTGCCGTAGGGCTTGCACTGGTTTTGAGCTATGCAATACGTCTAAACCGAGGTGTGAGTGTTAGAACCTCTATTGGTATTGCTGGAATGGGCTACGCCTTGCCTGGGACCATTATCGCAATCGGAACAATTGTGCCATTGGCTTGGCTTGACCATAGAATTATTGATTTCATGAAACAGTATACAGACCAAAGAGTCGGTCTGATCTTCTCTGGTACATTGGTCGCACTCTTGTTTGCTTATACAGTACGTTTCATGGCGGTGTCATTAGGCGCTGTACAAAATGGGCTTGGTAAGATAAAGCCGAGTATGGATATGGCTGGGCGTTCATTAGGTACGACGCCTGCAAAAGTATTGGTTCGAATCCATGTGCCTTTGCTGAAAGGTTCTGTACTAACGGCTATGTTGATTGTTTTTGTTGATGTATTAAAAGAGTTGCCTGCAACTTTGGTGTTGCGACCTTTTAATTTTAACACTTTGGCTGTTAGAGCATTTGAATTAGCGTCGGATGAAAGGTTAGTTGATGCTGCGCCAGCATCCTTAATGATAGTGCTGGTAGGACTGGCGCCAGTCATACTCTTGAGCCGTTCCATTTCCTCTCGTGCTGAATTTTCTAAATAGGTTTGTATATGACATCGTTACCTGTCCATGAGAAATTAAAAGAAATGACCTTAACCAATGTGACTGTGGGTTATGACGGTGGCGCGATTGTTAAAGGGGCGTCATTTCAACTTTTAGAAGGCCAAATCGGTTGCTTGCTTGGACCAAGTGGTTGCGGGAAATCGACATTATTACGTGCTCTTGCTGGCTTCGAGTCTTTGATGACTGGTGAAATTAAAATAGATGGAGAGATTATTTCTAGTCCATCTATTACCACTAATCCGGAAGAGCGTCATATTGGTATGGTGTTTCAGGATATTGCTTTATTCCCCCATCTGACTATTGCCCAGAACATCGCTTTTGGTTTGACGACTTGGCCAAAGAAAGCGGCAAGCGAACGAGTGAATTATTTATTAGATTTGGTTGGCTTATCTGGCTTTCAAGCCCGCTATCCGCATTCTCTTTCAGGTGGTCAACAACAACGTGTGGCTTTAGCTCGTGCTATGGCGCCGAAACCAAAGCTGCTTTTAATGGATGAGCCTTTTTCTGGCCTCGATGCTAAATTAAGAGAAGAGCTAGTGCCTGATATTCGTGAAATATTACAGCACGAGAAGATGAGTGCATTGTTGGTAACGCATGATCAGATGGAAGCCTTTGCGATGGCGGATCAAGTGTCTGTCATGGATGCCGGTGAGATCCATCAAACAGGTTCATCTTATGAAGTTTATCATCAACCAGAAACGCGTTTTGTGGCGAGTTTTATTGGACACGGTGACTTTTTACCCGCGACGGTTTGTGGTCCAGATTGTGTCCATTCTGATTTAGGCAACATTCATGGTGATTTAGATCATGGCTTTGCAGACAATACGGATGTGGATTTATTGATTCGACCAGATGATATTCTACATGATGACGACAGTGAGTTTGTTGGTGTTATTGTGAGTAAATGGTTTAGAGGGTCGCACTTTCTGTACCGAGTAAAGTTGTCTTCTGGTAAAGTTGTGTATTGTTTTGCGTCGTCACATCACAATCATCATATAGGGCAAGAAATTGGTTTGACGGTACACCTTGACCATCTTGTGATGTTTCCCCGCTAGCGTCAATTCTGTCGCTAGTTTATTAGGCTATTCCCATGCCTTGCTCGTGGCATACTTCTATCATCCCTTCGAAGTCATATTCCGTTAAATCTAAGTGATCTAATGCGTAGTGGCCAACTTGTTGCCACTCGTAATCCTTGTTGGCTTCTCCTATGTGTTTATGAACAGATGCAATGTGTTCCGCCATTTTTAGGATGGCTGCAAAGGTAAGATAAAGCCCATCGCCAGGCACGCGGTTGTTGAACAGACGATCTATTCTGTGGTGTTTTGCAATGACGGAGCAGCAGCTTTTTGGTAACCCCCAAGACTTCGCCAGAAAATAGCCAACCACAGAATGGTTGGTTTTAAAGGCTTGATTCTCAAGGTCAGTTAGTAAGAAGTTTGGATCTTGGTAACCTTGCTGTAAAACTTCTTTATAACCGTCAAAGCGCTTTAGCATCAAAGGAATACCTGCGTTGTGGAATAACCCTAGCGCGTAACATTCGTCTTTAAATTTAAAGTTGAGCTGATCTGCGATACTTGCACTGATTGTTGCGACGTCTGTTGCTGTATCCCAAAAGTTATGCAGTGATTTTATGTTGTCGTCAGATAACTCGCTTTTAACCGCAATGCTATTCAGTATGCTTGCTAAGCGATCTGTTCCTAGCATCATGACGGCTTGTTGGATGGAAGTAATTTTTGTTGTGAGGTTAAAGTGCGCTGAATTGACGAATTTAAGAACAGCGGCAGAAAGGCTAACATCTTGCGATATAGCGGACGAAATAAAGCCCATATCGGGATCTGGCATGGCCCATTCCATTTGTAAATCCACCAAAATTTGAGGCTGAGGTGGAATGCTGATGCCTTGCAGAATGTGTTTAAGTTCGCTTTCGTTTAAGAGGTTTGTCATAAAGATACGTCGTTCAAAGCCAATAACTGTTCTTTAACTAGTTTTACACTAAGTATGTAATTCATAGCAATTGAGTATAGAGTCACTATAATAACGTATTTTAATTTACTGGGTGATAATTGTGAGTGTTATTCGACTAAAAGGTCAGACTGATCGTCGTATTCGAGCTGGGCATCAATGGATTTATAGTAATGAAGTAAATACTTCAGAAACGCCATTAAAACAATTTACCCCAGGTGATCAGGTTGTGGTTGAAACAGCACAAGGTAAACCGCTTGGTATTGCGACGATTAATCCGAATGCATTGATTTGTGGACGCCTTATTAGCCGTAGCACAGACACAGTATTAAATAAGTCGACTTTGGTTCACCGTCTTAAAATTGCGTTGTCGTTACGTGAAATGACCTACGCTTCGCCTTATTATCGTTTGGTTTTTGGTGATTCTGATGGCTTGTCTGGATTGGTTGTAGACCGCTTTGCTGACATTTTGGTGGTTCAAATATCAACCGCAGGTATGGAACGTGTTAAAGATGAAATCATTGAAGCGCTGCAAGATGTTGTCAAACCATCTGCTATTCTTATGAAAAACGATGGCAAGATGCGCCAAATAGAAGGTCTGGAAAGCTATGTTGAAGAAGCTTTCGGAACTGTGCCTGAGACAGTTTTCTTGCAGGAAAACGATGTTTTATTCCAAGCGCCAGTTTGGGATGGTCAGAAAACAGGTTGGTTTTATGATCACAGAGAAAACCGCAAAACCATGCAAGGTTTTTGTGATGGTAAGCGCGTCTTGGATGTCTTTTCTTATGTTGGTGGTTGGGGCGTTCAGGCAGCTTCCGCAGGTGCAACAGATGTGACTTTCATTGATGCTTCTGAAAGCGCATTAAGTCATGTTGATGAAAACTTAAAACTAAATCAATATGAAGGGGATGCAAACTTAATGCATGGCGATGCGTTTGAAGCGATGCAATCTTTGATTGAAGATAAAGAGCGCTTTGATGTTGTGGTGATGGATCCTCCAGCTTTTATTGCTCGTCGAAAAGACATTAAAGCAGGAGAAGGGGCTTATCACCGAGCAAACCAATTGGCGATGAGATTGGTCGCGAAAGGTGGCATCTTGGTTACAGGTTCATGTTCTATGCATTTAGAAACAGCGCGTTTACACGAGATTATTCGCAGTAACAGTCGTCAATTAGAACGTTTTTCTCAATTGATTTATCGTGGTACACAAGCGCCAGATCATCCGGTTCATCCAGCCATTGATGAGACTGAATACTTAAAAGCCTTATTTTACAGAATCCATAATAATATGGGGTTGTAGGGGCAAAACGAAAAATGGGAGCAGATAGGAATCGGCTCCCATTTTTTTAGATTCGTTTTTAATTTAATTACGTAAAGAAATATGTGGCCAATCTCGTTCTTCGGCTAGCTTAGACAGAGTTTTATCAGCATCAACCGCAACAGGATGAGTAACAAGCTCTAGCAATGGTAGGTCATTGCGTGAATCACTATAGAAATAACTGCCTTCCATCGAATTTCCTGTTTCGGCTAACCAATCATTTAAGCGCGTGACTTTGCCGTCTTGGAAGCTTGGTACACCAACGATTTTTCCAGTGTAGTAACCATCAATAATTTCAGGCACTGGCGCAATAATATGATCCATGCCTAATGCGCCACTGATTGGCTGAGTAACAAATTGGTTAGTTGCTGTGATCATTAGCAAGAAATGCCCTTGCTCTTTATGATGCTTCAGTAAATCTGTGGCTTTTGTTTGCATCATAGGACGGACTTTTTCTTCCATAAAGGTGCTATGAAGCTCATTGAGTTGTGCTCTGGTAAATTGAGTCAGTGGAGCTAGACTGAAAGCGAGGTATTCATGAATGTCTAATGTGCCAGCTTGGTACTCTAGGAAAAACCTGTCATTGGCTTCTTGATAAACTTGTGTATCAACCAGCCCTTTTTCAACTAAAAATTGTCCCCAAGCATAATCGCTATCGCCGCTCAATAAAGTGCCATCTAGATCAAATATTGCAAGTGTCACAAGCTTTCCTCAATTCTTCAAATATGCATGGATTATAGCCCTGACGATAATAAATAACATTAGTCTTAATTGTGCGAGTGGGCGAATTATGGAACAATGAATCTAATTTATTCTTATATTGGAAGGTAAAAGCTCGTGATTGATGCAGACGGATACAGACCGAATGTGGGCATCATTCTGATGAACGAGCGTGGTCAGCTTCTTTGGGCGAGGCGTGTTGGACAAAACGCATGGCAGTTCCCCCAAGGTGGCATTAAATCAGACGAGACACCTGAAGAAGCTTTATTTCGTGAATTAAAAGAAGAAGTAGGGCTGGATCCTCATCAGGTAGAAATTGTAGGGAAAACTCGCGGTTGGCTGCGTTATCGTCTTCCTAAACGTATGCTAAGACACAATAGTAAGCCTTTATGTATAGGGCAAAAACAAAAGTGGTTTCTTTTGTCTATTCGTTGCCCTGATGCCTCTGTGTGCGTAGATGGAACAGAATGTCCAGAATTTGATGGTTGGCGTTGGGTGAGTTATTGGTACCCGCTAGGCCAAGTAGTGGCGTTTAAAAAAGATGTTTATAGAAGGGCGCTGAAAGAGTTAATCCCAAGTGCACACAGCTGGTTAGATAAGCAGACAAAGCCAAGGACCTAATCTTTTTGGGTCTATAAATTGACAGGAAAACTATGTTAAGTTTGTTAAGACGTATTACGCAAGAAGTGACGGCTGCGGAGTCTTTGTCCGCCGCGTTGGATATTATTGTCCGCCGTGTTCGCCGTTCTATGCGTGCTGAAGTATGTTCTATTTATCTAGTAGACAGCAATACATCTGAATATGTTTTAATGGCAACGCGCGGTTTGAATGAGAATGTGGCAGGCAGCGTGAGCTTGAAAGCGGACCAAGGTTTGGTAAGTTTAGTTGGTCGCAGAGCAGAGCCAGTTAACCTAGAAGACGCACATATTCACCCTTCTTTTCATTATCTAAGTGGCACTGGGGAAGAACGTTATCGCTCTTTCCTTGGTGTACCAATCATTCACCATCGTCAAGTTTTAGGTGTGCTTGTTGTTCAACATGAAGATAAGCGACGCTTTGACGAAGGGGAAGAAGCCTTTCTTATTACTTTGTCTGCACAGCTAGCAGGTGTTATTGCTCATGCTGAAGCGACAGGTGCCATTGCGAGTCTCAGTGCAAACACAATGCAAGGCGGCGCAGACTTCCGCTACAAAGGAGTGTCAGGCAGCTCTGGTGTTGCCATTGGTCGTGGCGTTGTGGTGTTTCCTCCTGCTGATTTGGATGTTATCCCAGACCGATTAATTAGCGATTTTGATGGTGAAATTGAAGATTTCTATCAAGCCTTAGAGGCCGTTAGGCAGGATATTCGTAAGGCAAGTAACCGCATTAGCCAACACCTTTCCGCTGACGAAAAAGCACTATTCGACGTGTACCTTAAAATCTTAGATGACAACTCTATTGCAGGAGAAGTGGTTCGTAAGATTCAGGACGGCAACTGGGCGCAAGGTGCATTAAGGCAAGTTATTCAAGCTCATATAAGTCAGTTCAATCGTATGGACGACCCATATTTACGCGAGCGAGCATCTGACCTGCGTGACCTTGGTCGCCGAATTTTGTCTCATTTACAAGAAAAAGCTCCTAATCTGGCTGAACGTTTTAGTGAACCTTCGATTATCGTAGGTGAAGAACTCACTGCATCTATGTTAGGCGAAATTCCAATCAATAAAATCAAAGGTCTGGTTTCTGTTATGGGATCGGGGAACTCTCATGTGGCGATTTTAGCTCGTGCTATGGGAATTCCTACCGTGATGGGAGCCTTGGATTTGCCTTACGCTCAATTAGATAAAGTTGAGCTGATTGTAGATGGTTATCTAGGGCAGATTTTTACTTCGCCATCTGAAGCACTTAAAGAAAACTTCCAGCAAATCGTTGATGAAGAGCGTTTGCTAGAAGAAGAATATGAAACACTCAAAGATTTGCCCTGTGAGACACTAGATAACCATCGCTTAGCCTTGTATGTGAATACGGGTTTATCGGCCGACATTACTCGCTCATTGGATCGTGGTGCAGAAGGTATTGGTCTTTATCGTACAGAAGTGCCGTTTATGGTTCGTGATCGTTTCCCGACTGAAGCGGAGCAAGTGCAGATTTACCGTATGCAATTGGAAGGCTTTGCGCCAAGCCCAGTTACGGTCAGGACGCTTGATATAGGTGGTGACAAAGCGTTGCCATACTTCCCTATTCAAGAAGAAAATCCGTTCTTAGGTTGGCGTGGTATTCGAGTAACGCTTGACCATTTGGAAATATTTATGGCACAAATTCGTGCCATGATAAAAGCTAGTGCGGATCTGCATAATTTAAAAATCATGCTACCAATGATTTCTAATGTCGCAGAAGTTGAAGAAGCCTTAGCTCTTATTCGCCGTGGTTATGCTGAGGTGAAAGAAGAAGGTTACAACGTCAAGATGCCAACCGTTGGTGTGATGATAGAAGTTCCCGCAGCGGTTTATCAAGTCAAAGAGCTTGCAGCCTTGGTGGACTTCCTATCTGTTGGTAGTAATGACTTAACTCAATACTTGTTGGCAGTTGATCGTAACAACCCACGGGTTGCAGACCTGTATAACTCGTTTCACCCTTCTGTTTTAAGAGCCTTGTACAGCATTGTTGATCAGGTGAGAGATGAAGGTGTAGGGCTTAGCGTTTGTGGCGAAATGGCCGGTGATCCAATGGGCGCTATTTTGTTGATGGCAATGGGTTATGACGTGCTATCCATGAGCTCTACGAGTTTGCCAAAAGTGAAAGCTGTCATACGCAACATTACTTTGGAGCAAGCGCAAAGCATGTTGAATGAAGTAATGAATTTATCTCATGCTGAAGCAGTAACGCAAACCATGAGTCGATTAATGCGCGAAGCAAATATTGAGCGCTTAATTCGTCCAACTAAAACGACAATACAATAATTTCTATTTAAGGCCTGTACATGATTGCTTACCCAGATATTGATCCTATTGCAGTATCACTTGGACCAATTTCCATTCACTGGTACGGCATTATGTACCTCATTGGCTTTGCAAGTGCTTACTTGCTTGGTAACTATAGAGCCAAAAAATCTGGTGAATTATGGACCTCTGAAATGGTCAGCGATGCCATTTTTTATGGTGCTTTAGGTGTGATTTTAGGTGGTCGAATTGGTTATGTTTTCTTTTATCAATTCTCTGGCCTGATTACTGACCCTTTGATCTTATTCAGAATTTGGGAAGGTGGTATGTCTTTTCATGGCGGGCTAATTGGCGTCATTGTTGCCATGGTTATTTTTGCTCGACGCTACAATAAGCACCTCGTTGATGTGACTGACTTCCTTGCGCCTTTTGTGCCAGTAGGGCTCGGTGCTGGACGTTTAGGTAACTTTATCGGTGGAGAGCTGTGGGGCAAATCAACAGATGTGTCTTGGGCGATGATTTTTCCAAATGACCCTTTGCAATTGGCGCGTCATCCGTCGCAGCTTTATCAGTTTGCATTAGAAGGTGTCGTACTTTTCATTATTCTTTGGTTTTTCTCTCAAAAGACCAAGCCTCGCTACTGTGTTTCGGGAATGTTTTTACTTTGTTATGGCATCTTCCGGATTCTTGTAGAGTTTGTTCGTCAACCAGACGCGCAAATTGGGTACCTTGCTTTTGATTGGTTTACCCAAGGGCAGTTGTTGTCTTTGCCTATGGTGGCGGCTGGCTTAGCATTGATTCTCGCTGGTTTTAAATTCAAGATTTATCCTAAAGTGCAGACGGCAAGTTAACTTTATGACGATAAGGCTTTCATGATAGGCCGAGATTAGCTTTTTTGCCTGAAATGTATTTCAACAAATTTAGTATGGGAGTTTGCTAAGCATGAAGAAGCTTGATCATATCGATTATAAAATCTTAGATATCTTACAAAAAGACGGTAGGGTGACGAATCAGGAGCTGGCTCGCCAAGTAGATTTAGCACCGAGCTCTTGCTTGTTACGTTTACGCCACCTTGAAGAAGAGGGGATTATCAGCAATTACCATGCTCGAGTAGACCTCTTTAAAATCTGCCGTTTTGTGACCTGCATTGCTAGTGTGTATCTCAAGGGACATACACATCAAGAATTTATAGCTTTTAAAGAAATAGTCGAGTCAATCCCCGAAATTGTTGAATACTATACAGTGAGTGGTGAATGTGACTTGATTCTAAAGATTGTTTGTCGAGATATGCCCGAGTATTTACAGATCAACAACAAGCTTATTAGTAGCTCAAACTATCTTGCAACAATTAATAGTTATGTTGTGATGGAAGAAAATAAGCCTTTCACTCACGTCGATTTAGATACACTAATTTAAAAGAAGACGAGATAGCGATAACACTTTTTTTGGGATTGTATTTACTGTGTTTTCATTTTCTTCGAACGTGTTGATAAAAGCTGCGAACAGCATGGATGCTTTTGTTAAGTCGCACTAAATAAAAGCAAACCTCAGGCCGCTCGACCTAAAAGGATTCATTATTTCATTACTCATTTTTCGTTTTCTTAAAGCTGTCTAATTTTCCTCGGTTTTCTTGAAAAATCTAAAACATAATTCAAGGTTATTCTCTTTTTTCTAATTTAATTTAATCTTTCGTTTTTCCTAAATCATTGAAATATTGGCATTTTAATTGCGATAGCTTCTATAGTTTTCGGGATAATTGTCTATAAAAATTATATAAAAAAGGGGAAAGCAATGAATACTGATATTCCTTCTGGAGCCCGCGCTCCGTATTTCTGGGAATCCATAATATCTTTAGTATCTCTGGTTTTAGGGATAAGTGTGTCTATCGTTATTTATGGTCTCGATCCGCAAATCCCAATGTTAATGGGGGTTGTAGTTGCTTCGCTCGTGGCTATGCGTTGTGGCTTTAGTTGGAGCGCAATTCAAAACGGCATGGTGAGCGGTATCACTAATGCACTTCCCGCCACGATTATTTTGATTCTTGTAGGGATCTTAATTGGTATATGGATTTTGGCTGGCGTGGTTCCCACTCTGATTTACTATGGGTTGAGTGTGTTATCTCCAAGCTTCTTCTTGCCTGCAACCGTGATTATTTGTGCTATTACTTCTTTGGCAACAGGAACAAGCTGGGGGACGACAGGAACCATTGGTGTGGCCTTAATGGGTATTGGTTCTGGTTTAGGTTTTCCTCTGCCTTTGGTGGCCGGTGCTGTGTTATCGGGCGCCTATTTTGGGGATAAAATGTCACCACTCTCTGATACTACCAATATGGCGCCAGCCTTAGCAGGAACAGATTTATTCACGCATATCAAACACATGTCCTACACAACAGGTGTTTCCATTGTTCTGACTCTTATTATTGAAACAGTGATTAGTCTTCAATACGCTGGTACTGCAGGTAATATAGAGCGTATTAATACTATTCGCACACTATTGGATGAGAATTTCACCATCAATATTGTGATGCTTTTACCGCCTTTATTAGTAATGTTCGTTTCTTATCGTCAAATGCCAGCGATTCCAGGTATTACCATTGGTATTTTATCCGCAGTGGTGATTGCCGTGGGCTTGCAGGATGCGAATTATGAATCACTGATAAACGCTGCTTTTGGTGGTTTTGAAGGAGCAACAGGTAATGAAGACGTGGACGCTTTATTAACTCGTGGCGGTATGGATTCTATGATGTACACCATTAGCCTTGTTTTTGCGGCTATGATGTTTGGCGGCATTATGGAAAGAACCAACCAATTAAAAGCCATCGCTGATAAAGTGCTTACTCTGGCGAAATCTAATGGCTCTTTAGTTGTGTCCACGGTACTAACTTGTATTGGCTCTAATATGATTCTATGTGACCAATATATGTCGATTGTGATGGGAGCGAGAACCTATGCTCAAGCGTATCGTGATCGGGGGTTAGCACCAGAAAATCTTTCCAGAGCGGTAGAGGATTCCGCCACTGTGACAGCCAACTTAGTACCTTGGAACTCAGGTGGCGCTTATCAAGCCGCTACATTGGGCGTCGCTACCATTGCTTATCTACCATTCGCTTTCTTCTGTTGGATATCACCTTTAGTCACCATATTGTTTGGTGTTATGGGCTGGACGATTAAGAAGCTTGATACAACGGAAGCGGAAGAAGAAAAGCGTTAATCTTTATCAATAAAAGATCGTGATGTTTTATAAAGCGGCGTGGTAATAATCTATTACTACGCCGTTTTATGATGTCAATTTACTTTTCTTGAATTGTCTCAAAACTTACTGGTGTGCCAAAACTGACATCCTGCAAGGCTGTTTTTCCTAGTATGTCATCTAAATGTTTTGGTGCGAGTCCGTAGCCTGGACGAATGCTTCTGACATGTTCATCAGTAATGACTTCACCTGCCTTGATGTCCTGAACAAAATACAGTGAACGGCGGAATTTAATGTTGCCTTTCTCGGCTTCGGTTTTTTCGTAATTTACTTGACCTAGAGATTGCCATGCGGTTTTCGTGTCTTGGCATAATTGAGTTAGCTCTTTTGGCTCAAGGGAGAAACTATCGTCTGGTCCGCCGCCAGTGCGATCCAATGTGACGTGCTTCTCTATTAAACAAGCACCAAGTGCCACAGAGGCAACGGCTGTTGCATTATCAATGGTGTGATCAGAAAGGCCTGCAAGAACATTAAAGCGCGACGCCATATCAGGTATGGTTCTTAAATTATACTGGTCAGCAGGTGCGGGATAGCCGCTAACGCAATGCAATACGACTAATTCGCTGCAGCCGTTGTCACGTGCGGTATTGATGGCTTCTTGAATCTCAATTTGATTCGCCATACCTGTGGACATGATCATTGGTTTGCCTGTTTTGGCAACACGCGCGATCAGAGGTAAATCTACAAGCTCAAACGAGGCAATTTTATAGGCTGGTGCGTTCAGTTCTTCTAATAAATCGACAGCGCTAAAGTCAAAAGGTGAACTGAAAATGGTTATCTCGAGTTCTTTGGCTTTTTCAAATAAAGGTTGGTGCCAATCCCATGGCATGTGAGCGCCTTTATAAAGGTCATATAAGCTTTGTCCGTCCCATAAACCACCATGAATTTGAAACTCTTCACCTTCACCGTCAATAGTAATGGTTTCATGAGTGTAAGATTGTAGTTTTATCGCATCGGCACCGGCTTTTTTTGCTTCTTCCATGATGGCGAAAGCGCGTTCAATATCACCGTTATGGTTGGCGGATAATTCCGCAATGATATAAGGCGGGAAGTCCGCGCCAATTTTTCGATTGTCTATTGTAATAAATGGATTCATAGTAGGTTCAGCTCAGTAATAATGGTTAGCAAGATTCCAACTTCATGGCTGAAAACAAGGCTTCTGCCAGTTCCCAATCTTCTTGAGTGTCTATGTCTTGAACAGTCTTTCTCGGTAAAACAACGGCCTTTGAAGACTCACCAAAAAACGCTTTTTGTTGGAGGTAAGCACTCATTTTTCCCCAATAAAATTGTCCGGCATCATGGATGGCTTCTGGTAAGTCTTGAGAGCGCGTGTTTTTATGTTCAGGTTGTATCATTTCAACATGGCCGCTTTTATTCACCAGTAGCGCACGTTGAATAGGGAAGGCGAACGTGGTGGCGCTAAAAGCATAATGTACATTTGGGTCTGTTAGTTTGCTTAAGCCTTCTTGTAATGCCGCACTGGATAGGAAAGGTGCGGTGGCATAGATGCAGCACACTTTATCAACCTGCCATTTTGCTTCAACACACCAATCAACGGCGTGCTTCATGACATCCATTGTTGTGGAAAAGTCATCTGCAATGTGTTCAGGTCGCATAAAAGGGACTTCCGCACCCCATTTTTTTGCCACTTTGGCAATTTCTTCATCGTCAGTAGAAACCAAAATGCGATCAAAACAGCCTGACTTTTTTGCGGCCTCAATTGAGTAAGCTATCATCGGCTTACCATGAAAAAGTTTAATGTTTTTACGTGGTATTCGTTTACTTCCGCCACGTGCAGGAATGATGGCTATGTTCATTAGCGCTCTACCAATACCTGGGTCAGTTGCTTGATGACTTCGCTCTGTTGATCTTCCGTCATGCCATGAAAAAGAGGGATTGAGATGGCCTCGGTGTAATATTTTTCTGCTTCTGGAAAGTCTCCTTGCTTGAACCCAAGTTTTTGATAATAGGGTTGAGTATGCACAGGAATATAATGAAGGTTGACGCCTATACCGTTTGCTCGTAATTCATCAAACACTTGTTTGTGGCTTTTGTTTATCTTATCGAGTTGGAGTCGGATAACATATAAATGTAGGCCAGAGTATGTGTCATCAAGCTGAAAAGGGAGTGTGATGGGAAGCGCTTTTAACTCGGAATTGTATCGAGCTGCAAGCTGGTGGCGTGCGCTGACAAATTCAGCCAGTCGTTGTATTTGAGAAACACCTAATGCGGCTTGTAGCTCGGTCATGCGGTAGTTAAAGCCCAGAGCCACTTGCTCGTAATACCATCCGCCATGAGGTGTATTTTCCATCAGTTGGTCATCACGAGTAACACCATGACTGCGATATAGATTCATCTTTTCCGCAAGGTCTGCATCATTGGTTAACGCGGCGCCACCTTCAGCTGTGGTAATGATTTTGACCGGATGAAAGCTAAAAACAGTAATGTCAGAATATTTACAGGCACCAATAGGGCTTTCTAAATAACGACCACCAATGGCGTGTGAAGCATCTTCTATAATTTTAAAGCCGTATTTTTTGCTCAAAAGAGAGATGGCTTGCATATCACAAGGTTGTCCACACAAGTGAACGGGAATGACAACCTTTGGCAATTTCCCTGCTTTTTCCGCCGCGATCAGTTTTTCTTCCAGTTTCTTCGGGCATAAGTTGTATGTATGAGGGGCAATATCGACAAAATCGACTTTAGCACCACAATATAAGCCACAGTTGGCGGAAGCCACAAAGGTAATTGGCGTGGTCCAGAGAATATCGTCTTTCCCTAAACCAAGGGCAAGGCAAGCAATATGTAAGGCAGAGGTTGCGCTGTTTACCGCAAGAGCATGTTTTGCTCCCGTTGATGTTATTAGGGCTTTTTCAAAAGCGGGAACTTGTGGGCCTTGCGTTAAAAAGTTAGATTGTAAAACCTGAACAACAGCGTCGATATCTTGCTGAGTTATGGATTGCTTGCCGTATGGAATCATGCTTTTTTACACCTTAAAATTGGCGTCAACATGTTCTTTGATTTGAGCTCTCAAACTGTCGATTGTTTCCCACTCGGTATTCGTGCCGGAGCTGTAGTGAAAGCCAAAGGGGACTTTTTGGGCTTTATGGTGCTTTATGTAATCTTCTTCAGTATACACAAAGGAAACAGAAGGTAAGATAGCGTAGTATTTACCTAAATCTATGGTGTTAAGTGAGTCTGTATCTGTGATCATCTCTTCATGTAGCTTTTCACCTGGGCGAATACCAACCACTTTGATTTCACACTCTGGTGCAATGGCTTCTGCAATATCTAAAATCTTATAAGATGGGATTTTAGGAATGAAAATCTCGCCACCTAAATGATGCCCTAATGCATACATCACCATGTTTACGCCATCTTGCAGAGAGATATT
Organism: Marinomonas sp. 5E14-1; assembly: GCF_039939215.1. Lineage (NCBI taxonomy): Bacteria > Pseudomonadati > Pseudomonadota > Gammaproteobacteria > Oceanospirillales > Oceanospirillaceae > Marinomonas > Marinomonas sp. 5E14-1. The sequence continues at coordinate 46,499 of NZ_JBDXMW010000014.1, forward strand.
GAAGCGTGTCATTTCTTCATGTGTGATAGGTAATACGCCTTCTGCTTTTTTATCCATAAAGAAAGGGATGACTGAGCCACGAGAACCCATGACGTTGCCATAACGAACAATACTAAAGCGTATGTCTTTAGAACCCTTGATGTTGTTCGCTGCAGCAAAAAGCTTGTCTGATGCTAACTTAGTTGCGCCATATAGATTGATTGGTGCACAGGCTTTGTCAGTAGAGAGAGCAACAACATCTTTTACGCCACAAGATAGCGCGGCTTGAATGACATTTTCAGCACCGTCTATGTTGGTACGTATGCATTCTGTTGGATTGTACTCGGCGGTATCGACTTGTTTAATGGCTGCTGCGTGAATGATTACGTCAACATTCTCGCAAGCTTGAATCATGCGGTTACGGTCACGCACATCGCCGATAAAAAAGCGTAATTGTGGGAACTCATTGTGAGGGTATTTTTGTTTGATCTCGAATTGTTTTAACTCGTCACGAGAGTAAATGATAATTTTTTTGACGTCAGGGTATCTGTCTAAAATCGTTTCAATAAACTTTTTACCAAACGAGCCTGTGCCGCCAGTGATTAATACCGCTTTACCATTCAACATATAGTACTTACCTAATGATCAATATTTTCTTATATTCCTTTATTCCCTTGAGAAGTGCAATTTCAAATGAAATTGTAAAGAGCACAAATGCTGCTTATGCTCTGGTTAAGTGCGCTTACCTAGCTACTTTATGTCTTCTGATTTTTGCTTTGTAGAGCTAATAACTTTACAGAGATAAAAATCCTTTGAATTTAAGACACTTCATTGTTCTATTTGTAAAATATAGCCTTTAACGGAATGTTGGCCAATGTTTTGCACTTCTTGATAGGAAAAAAATATTCTCAAGGGTGTTTTGGCTTTTCTCTGAAATAATATTATTTGAATGGGGGGGGGTAGGTTTAATACAAATAGAATACTGAGGAAAAGTTTATGTCATGGGTGTATTTGGTGATAGCTGGTGTGCTGGAATTTCTGTGGGCCATTGGATTAAAACAGAGTGATGGTTTTACTAAGTTATGGCCTTCCATAATCAGCGCCATATTAATTGTAGTGAGCCTCGTTTTGCTATCTTTAGCCATGCGGACTATCCCTGTCGGAACTGCTTATGCCGTATGGACTGGTATTGGTGCATCGACTTTGGTGCTATTCGGTATGATATTTATGAACGAACCAGCAAGTGCGGCTAGGATTGTTTGCTTATGCATGATTGTTGGGGGTGTTGTTGGATTGCAGTTAGTTAGTGAGAGCTGATCTTCATCAAACACATAGAAAAACAGCTCTTTCTTAGAGCCGCTTTGATTTAGCGGCTTTTCTTACACTGAGAAAGGATAAGCAATTGCTTCATGGAATTGATAATCCTCGACTTTGAAATCGTCCATTGTGACCCAAGTTTCTATGTCTTTTAGCGTTTTTATTTCTGGGTTTATTTTGAGTTTAGGTAAAGGGTAAGGCTCACGCTTAAGTTGAACATCACGCATTAGTTCCAGTTGGTCCTCGTAAATGTGAGCATTCACTATCTTATGGAAAGCTTGACCTGCTTTCTTTCCTGTAATTTGAGCCACAATAGCCAGTAATACATACACTTGAACCATATTGAAGTTTAAGCCTAAAGGTACGTCACAGCTTCGTTGAGTGCTGTTTAGATACAATGTGTCGCCAAGCAGTGAGAAGTGATGACTGTACATGCAAGGGCGTAAGCAGGCCATATGGAATGCGCCCGGGTGATAAAAGGTAAGGATTTCCCCACGGTTATCCACACCTTGACTCAAGTCGTCGATGATCTGCTTTAATAAATCGATGTGGCCGCCATCCGGCTTTGGAAAGTTACGCCCAATGGCTCCGTAACACAGTCCCATGTCATCTTCACCTTTGCGATAAGGATTGTTTAACCAGACTTCGTTTTGGTTCGCGTTCGCATCCCATGTTTTTGTGCCAAGCGCACGGAAATCTGCGGCGTTATCGTAGCCTCTTAAATAGCCTATGATTTCAGCAATGGCAGATTTATAAAAGCTTTTTCGAGTCGTTACGAGTGGAAATTCTCCTTTGCCAACGTCGTAGGTTAGGTCAGCATTAATGACGGTGAGACAACGCTTGCCAGTACGCTCGTTATTTACCCATCCGCCTTCATTTATGATGCGATGGCATAAGTCTAAGTATTGTTTCATGTGATGCCTTTTTTGAGTGCGAATGTGGCAGATAGAGCAAATGCAATCTGACTCGCGATAGGTATAATAAAATGATTCCAATTATATCAGAATTGAAACTCGAAATAAGGCCTTTATATGCTCTCACTTATTGTCGCCATGTCTACTAACCGAACTATCGGTATTAATAACTCGCTGCCTTGGCATTTGCCGAATGATCTCAAGTATTTCAAACAAGCGACCATGGGGAAGCCTATTATAATGGGGCGAAAAACATTTGAATCCATTGGTAAGCCTTTGCCTGGTCGACGCAATATAGTGATTAGTCGGGGCTCATCTTATCAGGCAGAAGGAATTGATGTAGTGACATCGCTTGAAGATGCCATTTCACTTGGTGAAGACATTTGTCTGGTGAATGGGCAAGAAGAAGTCATGGTGATTGGTGGCGCACAAATTTATGAGTTGGCATTAGAAAAAGCAGATCGTCTTTACATCACTCATGTGGATGCCAATGTAGAAGGTGATGCGTTTTTTCCAGAAGTAGATTGGTCATCTTACTCTTTAATAGGCGAAGAGGCTTTTGCTGCGCAAGAACCGAATCCTTACGATTACCGTTTTTCCGTTTATCAACGTGTTAGTGCAGAGTAACAAGTAATGTGGCAACAAGTTGAACTTCAATTACCAGCGATGCGTCGTGGTTTTCATCTGATTACTGGGCAAATAGAGAAGGCGTTGGACGATATGAAGCCAGTATCGATTGGTTTATTGCATATACAGCTTCTTCATACATCTGCTTCGTTAACCATCAATGAAAATGCAGATCCTTCTGTTCGTCGAGATATGGAGCGTCATTTCGCATATATGGTGCCAGAAGACCAACCTTACTATGAGCATGTTTATGAAGGTAGTGACGATATGCCTGCGCACATCAAAGCCAGTATGCTTGGCTCATCTCTGACGATTCCTATTAAAAATGGCGGATTACATCTAGGGACATGGCAAGGAATTTACCTTGGAGAGCATCGTGATTATGGCGGTGCTAGATGTATGGTTTTAACGCTACAGGGAGAATGATTCGATTTTTGCTAGTCAGTCATTATTGTAGAGGGTAACGCCATATAGACTATGGCATTACCACCCCTGTTTTAGTTAACAACAATTTTTTGTTGTTTGGCTTGGCCTTCTTCTACTGCTTGGTTTGCACTTAATGCAAGCTCTTCAATGTTTTCTCCATCTTCAGGGAAGGTCGCAATACCAATGCATAAGTCCATTGGGTCAGCGTTTCCGTTTAATAAGGTAGATAGCTCTTTTTCATTCGGATTGATTATATGGTTAAGTAGCTGCTTGGCATCTCTGACACTTGTGTTGGGTAAAAGCAGCAGTAGTTTGTCACTTTCCACGCGGGCTAAAACATCGGCTTCCCTGATCTTTTTATAGACGTGTCTGGCAGAGGTTTGAATCGCAATATTACGTTCTTCCATCGGTAGTTCTGCCAGGCGGTTATTGGAATCAAGGTGTATTTTAGCCATAGTGAGCGGCGTGTATTGACGCTTTGCTAAGCCTAATTGTTTGGTGAAATGGGTAATCGCAGCGCCTCTTGTTAATAAACCTGTTAATTCGTCAAAAGTCGCTTGGTTTCTAAGGTGTTCTTCTAATGCCTTTTGGTGGCTAATATCGACAATAAAACCAATGATCTTTTTGATTTTTCCGTCTGCATTTCGCGTATAGGTTCGGCCTCGCTCTTTAACCCAAAGGTAGCTTTGGTCATATTTGCGGATGCGATATTCCACGTCATAGTAATCTTGGCTGTGGTCAATGTGCTCATTTACCAATTTATCTAGTCTTTTCACATCATCAGGGTGAACACGCTTATGCCAGTCGGGAGTTGATCTTGGAGTTTCTTCTGGTGTGCAGCCAAGTAGTATAGCGATAGACTTGGAGCAGGAAACCAGATCGGAATGTGTTTCCCAAATCCAAAGGCCGGCAGATGATTCAGTAAGGGCAAATTTCAGTAAGGTATTTTCTGCAGCAGAAAGATCCATGTGGTCCGTGTCATATATGCAAACGAGTACGGATTCCCCAAGATGTTGCAATTCTAGTTGCATATTAACAAGCTTGTCACCGACTCGAATTAAGCTTTCACAGCGATCGATTTTTCCTGCTTTAATCGTTTCATTGAGGGTTTGCCAGTTAGCAGATATAGAGGCATCTTCACAAAGTGCATCCCAAGTCATAGCGGGTGTGGCGTGAAACTTATCGAAAAAGGCTGCAAAGTTTTGGTTATACGAGAGCAGTTTACCTGTACTACTTTCTACTATAAAAGCAGGTGTTGGCATGTGCTTAAAGGCCAATTCAAAAGGGGTGTTCATGACGCTCTCCTTGTGTAGTGTAGATTACTCAGGTGTGATCCAAGTTACTTGGCAGCTTGGTTCATGATCTTCTGCTAACAGTTTGCTTAGTACAGGTAAAAACTCTTGTGCTTCTTTTTCGAGTGTCCAAGGCGGATTGACGATGATCATGCCACTTCCAGCCATGCCTCGCTCGTTTTCTGTGTTTCTAATACATAGCTCAAGTAAAAGTACATTGCGAATTTTTGTGTTTTTCACATCTCGTATTAGGTCGTTTGCCTGTTTACGATTTAATACAGGATACCAAATAGCATAAGTACCTTGAGGAAAACGCTTATGTCCGTCTTCTAGCGCTTGAACCACATACTGATAGTCTTTTTTGACTTCATAAGGTGGGTCCATCAATACGAACCCACGCTTTTGTGGTGGCGGTAGCATGGCTTTTACTGCAGTGAATCCATTTTCCTTTACTACGTTCGCTTTTCGTTTGTTTGGAAATAAGTCTGCCAGTGTTGGGTAATCGTTTGGGTGTAACTCACATAGATGCAGCTTATCTTTTTGACGCACGTAGTAATCGACAATTTTTGGGCTGCCAGGGTAATACTCTAAATTATCATTAGGGTTCATTTCTCTAACGATATCGAGTAGCGCATCAATTGACTCAGGCAAATTGTCTTCTGTTAATAGACGAGCAATACCAGAATGAAACTCTTTATTTTTTTGTGCCTGTTCAGAATTAAGAGAGTATTGTCCAATGCCTGCATGTGTATCTAAGTAGAAAAAAGGCGTCTCTTTCTTGATTAGATGACGGCATATTTGACTAACAGTCAAATGCTTTAATATATCGGCGTGATTGCCAGCATGATAAATATGGCGATAGCTAAGCATAAATTCTCTTTAAATAATGAAAAAAACATGGCTATGAAACGAAGGGTTTCATAGCCATTTTGAGGTGCTATTACGTTTTTGTACTGACTAAATGAGCTTAATCTTCTAACAAGTCCAAGTTACGTACTGCGCCTTTGTCAGCGCTGGTTGCAAAGTGGGCATAAACTTTTAGTGCTGGTGTGACTTTTCTTGGCCGTACCTCAACTGGTTTCCATGCCGCTTTGCCTTTGGCGTTCATTATTGCTCGACGAGCATCAAGCTCCTCGTCTGAAAGCAACACATTGATAGTACGATTTGGAATGTCGATACGAATAATGTCACCGTTCTCAACAAGACCAATAGCACCACCAGAAGCCGCTTCTGGAGAAACGTGTCCAATGGATAGACCTGATGTACCGCCTGAAAAACGACCATCTGTTAGTAAGGCACAAGCTTTGCCTAGACCTTTTGATTTGATGTAAGAGGTTGGGTAAAGCATTTCCTGCATACCTGGGCCGCCTTTCGGTCCTTCGTAACGCACAATGACCACTTCACCCGCTTTTACTTTATCGTCTAAGATGTTTTTAACCGCTTCATCCTGAGATTCAGTAATGTGGGCAGGACCTTCAAATACAAGGCAAGACTCATCAACACCAGCACTTTTTACAACACAACCGTCTAGAGCGATGTTTCCGTAAAGAATAGCCAGACCGCCTTCTTTAGAGAACGCATGTTCGATAGAGCGGATACAACCATTTTCGCGGTCGCCGTCTAATGTTGGCCAGCGAGTCGCTTGACTGAATGCTGTTTGTGTTGGAATGCCAGCAGGGCCTGCTTTGTAGAATTCCATAATTTCAGGCGTCGGTGTACGCATTATGTCCCACTTCTCTAGCGCTTTTTCCATTGTTTTGGAATGTACAGTGTGAACTTGATTATGCAGTAAACCTGCGCGGTCTATTTCACCTAACAAACCAAAAATCCCACCTGCTCTGTGAACATCTTCAATGTGATACAGCGGAGAGTTCGGGGCTACTTTACAAAATTGAGGGACACTTCGAGACAATCGGTCGATGTCTTTCATAGTGAAATCAACGCCAGCTTCATTTGCCAAAGCAAGCAAGTGAAGAATGGTGTTAGAAGAACCACCCATCGCAATATCAAGGGTCATTGCATTTTCAAAAGCTTGGAAGGAAGCAATAGATCTTGGTGCCCAATGACTTTCATCTTTCTCATAGAAACGACGAGTGATGTCTACGATTCTATGACCTGCTTCTTCAAATAAACGACGACGATCCGCGTGAGTTGCCAATGTAGTGCCGTTGCCAGGCAAACTTAAACCTAGGGCTTCAGTCAAACAATTCATGGAGTTCGCAGTGAACATACCAGAGCAAGAACCACAAGTAGGGCAAGCAGAACGCTCGTATTCAGCAACCTTTTCATCACTCGCTTCTGAATCAACGGCAATAACCATGGCATCGACTAGGTCAAGTTTGTGTTCTGAAAGTTTAGTTTTGCCCGCTTCCATTGGGCCGCCAGATACGAAAATAACTGGGATATTAAGGCGCATCGCAGCCATTAACATTCCAGGTGTGATTTTGTCACAGTTGGATATACAAACTAACGCGTCTGCACAATGGGCATTTACCATGTATTCAACAGAATCAGCGATCAAATCTCGTGATGGCAAGCTATAAAGCATGCCGTCGTGCCCCATTGCAATACCGTCATCAACAGCGATAGTATTAAACTCTTTAGCAACACCGCCGGCTTTTTCAATTTCGCGAGCAACAAGCTGCCCCATGTCTTTTAGATGAACGTGGCCCGGAACGAATTGAGTAAAAGAGTTAGCGACGGCAATGATTGGCTTTTGAAAATCATCATCCTTCATTCCTGTTGCGCGCCATAAGGCACGAGCACCCGCCATATTACGGCCTGAGGTGGTTGTTTTGGAACGATATACTGGCATTGTTTTTCCCCACAGATTTATGCTTTTATTTTTTCTATATATAGCTGCTTATATTAGCAAGTTTATTGGCTGCGCCCAATGGCAATTTTAAGGTAATATTGAGACACTATATAAATACGAAACTAGTGCCTCAATCCTGGATAAAAAAGATGACGGAAAATAAAGTATCAGCCCATTTCAGTGTTTCATTAGCTAGGCAGCCGATTATCGACAGTCGTCTTGCTGTTATGGGCTATGAGTTGCTGTATAGGAAAAGTGCAGACGCAATTGAGGCAGATGTTTTCGATGAGGTGGGAGCAACGGCACAAGTGCTTTCCACTAGCCTTTTAGAATTGGGTATGGAAAACATTGTTGGTTCCAATAAGGCGTTTATTAACTACCCAAGAGCCTATCTTCTGAACTCAAAAAGCATGCCTGTTAACAAGGATAATGTGGTTATTGAGGTGCTTGAGAACGCTGGCTACGACGCTATTTTGTTGTCCTCGTTACGACGTTGGGTGAAGGCAGGCTGTTCGATTGCTTTGGATGACTTTGTTTTTGAAAGTAAATTGACGCCTTTCGTTGAGTTGGCTGAGTACGTGAAGTTGGATCTTCTGACTTTAGGCCATGATAGTTTTCATGAGCAAGTAGCGGCTTTACGAGGTTTTGACCTTAAGATCATCGCTGAGAAAGTAGAAACTTGGGAAGATTATCAATTTTGCCGACTCTTAGGCGTTGAATATTTTCAAGGCTACTTCTTTGAAAAGCCTGAAGTCATTTCTAGTAAAGCGTCAAAAGTTAACAGCATGACACTGTTGCAGCTGATGTCCTCATTACTGAATGCTACAGACATGAGTATTGAGGAAGTGGAGCGCATTATTAGTCAAGATGCTGGTCTGGTTCATAAACTATTACGCTATTTGAATTCTCCTATAACAGGCCTTGTCGCTTCGGTTGACTCTGTGCGATTGGCTATCATGTTGGTTGGTATTGAGCACCTTAAGTCTCTGACAAATATCTTGCTAATGTCTGAAATGATCAGTGACAAATATGTTTTGTTAGAAAATATTATGGTCAGAGCAAAACACGCTGAGTTACTTGCTGGAGCGCGAGGCTATGATAATCAAGATAAATACTTCTTAGCAGGCATGTTGTCTATGATGGATGTTTGTACTGGGATGAAACTAGAAGTGGTACTTGGAGAATTACCTTTGCCTGCAGAGTTTATTAATGCGATTGTGCACCGCTCTGGAAGAGTTGGAAACACTTTAAGTTTGGTAGAGAGTTATAGTAATGGTCTTGTCATTAATGACGCCAAAGATCTCGAAGATTTAAAGTCCACCTACCTAGATGCAATCAAATGGACTGATGAGTTTATTTCTGTGATATAGATGAAAGCTTGGAATGGCCCGATTTGGCTACTGCATTTCCTGTTATCTTGTCATCCTTTTCTTACATTCCTGTCAGTGTTTGCTGTTTGTTTTGTAGATAACTGTTACTTTTATTGTATTTTATTTTTAAGGTGTTGATTTAATAAGGAAAAATATTTTTTTGGTCTTTTGTGTGTTTTTGAAAATAAATCCAAAGTTGATAAATTATCTATACCCAAACGACATTCATGGATGTAGATCGGATGAAAATTAATACAACGCCACAGACGGTGTGATGGATTGAACTGGGATGTTTATGAGTAAAGGATTGCTTGAATGGACGACGTAGTTGAATGGATCAGACTATGGTATTAAAAAGGTTTGGGTGCTTAATTATTAAGCCAACAGTGAAGTTCACTCATAGGAAGAGTAGTTTAAAGGGAAGTAAACAAAAAAGGGCGACTTTGAAGTCGCCCTTTTTTGTGGGATTTTTCTAAGAACTAGCTTAGCGCTCTAGGTGTTCTAGCTTGTCTTCGACGCCGTCCCATTCGGTTGCATCAGAAAGGGCGTCTTTCTTTTCAGAAATGTTTGGCCAAATTAAAGCAAGGTCTCTGTTTAGTTCAACAAAGACTTCTTGCTCTTCAGGTAATTCGTCTTCAGAAAAAATGGCATTGGCAGGGCATTCTGGTTCACACAATGCGCAGTCAATGCATTCATCAGGGTTGATGGCCAAAAAGTTCGGGCCTTCGTAAAAGCAGTCAACTGGGCAAACTTCGACACAGTCTGTGTATTTGCAGCGAATACAGTTATCGGTAACGATGAAAGCCATTTGACTTCTCCTTACAAGCTATAAAAATAATTGCGCACTATTTTAGATGTATAGGCTATTTCGCGGCAAGTGACAATCGCGAATCCCCTACATTTATCTGATATTAGCTTATATCCATCATGGATCTAGGTGCTTGACTGAGACTCGCTCTTCTTAAAGCTGAGATTTTAGTCGATAAAGGGCGTTCATCGCTTCTAATGGTGTCATATTGTCTAAATCTAATTCTTCTATGCTGCTCTTTAATTTGTCTTGCTCTGTGAAGGCAAATAAGTCTGTTTGCTGAGGTTGATATGGAATAGGTTTTGAAGTGAACGTCTTTTCTTGTTCTGCGACACCCGTTATCACTTCCAATTCTTTTAGCTTTTGTTTTGCGTGACCAATCACGTCTCGTGGGACGCCAGCCAGCTGAGCCACCTGAAGTCCATAAGATTGGCTTGCAGGGCCTTCATGAACCTTATGCATAAACACAATTTCATCTTCGTATTCGGTCGCGGTTAGATGAACATTAGCTGCGTTATCTAATTGGTCGGCTAACGCCGTTAGCTCAAAGTAATGAGTTGCAAAAAGCACGTAGCATTTTAATTCTTTCGCTAAATAATCCACAGCCGCCCAAGCCAAAGATAAACCATCAAAGGTGCTTGTACCTCGTCCTACTTCATCCATTAAAACTAAACTGTTTTTGGTCGCATTATTTAAAATATTTGCGGTTTCTGTCATTTCGACCATAAAGGTCGAGCGACCACCGGCGAGATCATCTGAAGACCCCATGCGCGTAAAAATGCGGTCCACTACTGAAATCGATGCGGCTTCAGCGGGTACAAAGCAGCCGGTATGAGCTAACAGCGTGATCAAAGCTATTTGGCGCATATAGGTGGATTTACCGCCCATGTTTGGACCTGTGATCATCAATAATGAGCGTTTGTCGTCTAGTTGAAGATCGTTAGGGACAAATGGTTCTGAAATTACGGATTCGACAACTGGATGACGTCCACCTGATATCTCAATTCCGCCTTTGTTATGGAGTTCAGGGCAAGCGAAATTCAATGTGTCAGCTCGTTCTGCGAAGTTATGTAGAACGTCTAATTGAGCGAGGGCTTGGCTGGTGGTTTGCAGTTCGCCCAAAATTTCATTAAGTTTATCTAACAGTGCTTCATAGAGTTCTTTTTCTCGCGCAAGGGATTTTGATTTTGCACTTAACGCCTTGTCTTCGAAAGCTTTTAGTTCAGGTGTGATGAAGCGCTCAGCATTTTTTAATGTTTGACGGCGAATATATTCAACCGGCGCTTGCTCCGAATGTAGTCGGCTTATCTCGATGTAGTAACCATGAACTCGGTTAAATCCGACTTTTAATGAGCTAATGCCTGTGCGCTCTTTTTCACTGCGTTCCATTTCCGCTAGGAAGTCAGATGCGTTAGTAGAAAGCGAGAAAAGCTCATCTAATTCTTCATCGTATCCTTCTGCAAAAATACCACCGTCACGAACAACCGAAGGTGGGTTTTCAACTAAGGCTTTCGTTAAAGTGCAGGTGATTTCTGGTTGCGCAAGAATACGTTGATTAAGCTCAATAAGGCGAACTGAGGTTGCATTCTCTAACAAGCTGTTTATTTCTGGAGTCGCTTCTAAAGCGAATCTCAAACGCAGCAAATCTCTTGGTCGAGCAGAGCGCAATGCGACTCTGGAGAGGATTCGTTCTAAGTCACCAACCTTTTTTAATGACGCTTGGAAAGCGTAATAAGCTTGATGGTTTTTCAGTTCTGCAATCACCTTTTGTCGAGCCTGGATTTCTTTGACATCTCTAATAGGAGTATGTAACCAGCGCTTTAATAAACGACTTCCCATTGGCGTTGCACACTCATCCAGCACTTCGGCAAGAGTGTTACTTGTACCACCCGTTAAATTGGTATCAATCTCTAAGTTGCGACGTGTTGCGCCATCGATGAGTACAGAATCATCTTTGTGTTCAACCATAATGGATTGAATGTGAGGTAAGGCTGAACGTTGGGTGTCTTTTGCGTATTGAAGCAGTGCACCTGCTGACGCGATCGCGGCGGTCAATACTTCACAGCCAAAGCCAGATAAATCTTTAGTGTTAAATTGTTGAATTAATTGACGGTAGCTGGACTCATAATCAAAATGCCAAGGGCCAAGCTCAGAAACACCTTTTTCTAGTTTTACTAGGTCACGAGCAGGGAAGTCTTCAGATATTAAGATTTCCATAGGGGCTAATCGTTGTAATTCACTCGAAAGCGCTTCGTGTCCGTCGACCTCAAATAAACAGAATCGGCCACTTGCCATGTCGAGGTATGAGAAGCCAAAAACGTCTAAACCTTTTCTAGATTGATGTGCGAGAGACAGTAAGAGGTTTTCTCGTTTTTCCTCTAAAAAGGCCTCATCACTGATGGTGCCGGGTGTCACAATTCGAGCGATTTTTCGCTCCACTGGACCTTTGCTTGTGGCTGGATCACCTGTTTGCTCGGCAACGACAACAGATTCTCCCATACGAACTAAACGGGCGATGTAGTTTTCGGCAGCATGAAAAGGAATGCCCGCCATTGGAATAGGCTGGCCGCCAGAATGTCCGCGAGCCGTTAGTGTAATATCAAGCAATTGAGAAGCGCGTTTCGCGTCATCGTAGAAGAGTTCGTAAAAGTCACCCATCCGATAAAATAGCAGCTGATTTGGATGCTCAGATTTAAGCCCAAAATATTGGCGCATCATAGGAGTGTGATTATCTGCTGTTGTTTTGCTCATTTGAGTGTGCTCGATTGTGATCTAAAAAATAGAGCGTTATTCTACGGGATATTCATTCAGTATTTAAGAGATAAGGCCAATGAATCAAATGCAAAATATGACTCAGGCGGCGCAGAGACTTAGCGAGCTGCTGCAGCAAAAGGGTTACTTATTAGTAACAGCAGAATCCTGTACTGGTGGCTTAATTGGCGCTATTTGTACTGAGATCGCTGGTAGTTCTGCTTGGTTTTATGGCGGTATCATTAGTTATGCCAATGAAGCGAAAGTGCAGGGGTTGGCAGTTAAAGAAGACACGTTAGTGAATTTTGGTGCTGTGTCTGAGCAAACTGTACGTGAAATGTGTGCAGGTGCTTTGCATTTAGGTGGAAATGTTTCTGTTGCTGTGAGTGGTGTAGCAGGACCTGCTGGTGGCTCTGTAGAAAAACCAGTTGGTTGTGTATATATAGGTTGGCAAATTGCAGGTCAGGAAGTGAAAGTGGAGCGTCATCAGTTTTCTGGTGATCGACAAGCAATAAGAGAAGCAACTGTTTTGGCGGCGCTTGAAGGTGTGGCTGAAGTCTTAAAAAATGCGTGAAAAAATAATACTGTTTTTATATACAGTATTTCTTGAGCTTATTAAAAAAAAACGATAGAGTTACTCCAACGAAAATTAGCCACAAGGATTTCATTATGTCATCTATCGCAGACAACAAGAAAAAAGCCCTAGACGCAGCGCTTTCTCAGATTGAGCGTCAATTTGGTAAAGGCGCCATCATGAAGATGGGCGAAGGTACTAAACTGGATATAGAAACAGTTTCTACTGGATCGCTAGGTTTGGATATTGCGCTGGGTGCGGGTGGTCTTCCTTATGGCCGAATCTGTGAGATTTACGGGCCTGAGTCTTCCGGTAAAACAACACTAACATTGAGTGTTATTGCTGAAGCGCAAAAGCAAGGTAAAACCTGTGCTTTTATTGATGCTGAGCATGCATTGGATCCGGCTTATGCTGAAAAGCTGGGTGTAAATATTGAAGACCTTTTGATTTCTCAGCCTGACACAGGTGAGCAGGCATTGGAAATCGTTGATATGTTGGTTCGATCAAACAGTGTTGATGTTGTTATTGTTGACTCGGTTGCTGCGCTTGTTCCTAAGTCTGAGATTGAAGGTGAAATGGGTAGCTCATCTGTTGGTGTACAAGCGCGTTTATTATCACAAGCGATGCGTAAACTAACAGGCTCTATTAAAAATGCTAACTGTCTTGTGGTCTTCATCAACCAAATTCGTATGAAAATTGGTGTTATGTTCGGTTCGCCATTATGTTCTGTAGAAAAGTTGTATGCGCCGCTAGAGTGCTAGTAGTTTACTGGATTTGATAAATAAGTAAGCGGTGCATACAAGTTTTTTATAGAATTTCAATTTAGATAATTGGCATGAATTATAGAAGGTTCTGATAATGGATAAGTCTCTAGAAAATACAAATAGGAAAAAAGCACTCGATAGTGCTTTAGCGCAAATCGAACGTCAATTTGGTAAAGGTTCAGTAATGAAATTAGGGGATGCTCCGATTGAGGCAATCCCTGCTGTTTCTACGGGATCTCTGGGGCTAGATGTCGCATTAGGTGTTGGTGGTTTACCGTATGGCCGTATCTGTGAAATTTATGGGCCTGAGTCATCAGGCAAAACAACACTGACTCTTTCTGTTATTGCTAATGCACAAAAAGAAGGTAAAACATGCGCATTTGTTGATGCTGAGCACGCACTTGACCCAGCTTATGCAGAAAAGCTTGGTATCAACCTTGATGAACTTATAGTTTCTCAACCTGATACAGGTGAAGAGGCTCTTGAAATCGTCGATATGTTAACTAGGTCTGGTAGTGTGGATGTTATTATTGTCGATTCCGTGGCTGCATTAGTTCCTAAATCAGAAATTGAAGGTGAAATGGGGGCTTCGTCTGTTGGTGTTCAGGCGCGTTTATTATCACAGGCAATGCGTAAGCTCACTGGTTCTGTTAAAAAAACTAATACCCTTCTTGTATTTATCAATCAGATACGAATGAAAATTGGTGTCATGTTTGGGAGCCCTGAAACTACAAGTGGAGGGAACAGCTTAAAGTTCTATAGTTCTGTACGTTTAGATATCCGTAGAATTGGCTCGGTTAAGCAAGGAGATGAAGTTGTAGGTAACGAAACTCGCGTTAAAGTTGTTAAGAATAAAGTTTCTGCACCATTTAAACAGGCTGAATTTCAAATATTATATGGAAAAGGTATTTATCGTAATGGTGAGCTTATTGATATGGGTGTTAAGTTTGGAATTATTGATAAAGCAGGTGCTTGGTACGCTTTTGAAGGTAATAAAATTGGGCAAGGTAAAGCTAATGCTGCTGAATTTTTAGAACAGAATCTTGATGTCTTAAATAAAGTAGAAAAACTCGTATTGGATCAAGCTCTTCCTAAGCCAAAAGCATTAGAGGAAGTTGATGGTGTTAAGGGTGAAAGTGCTAAAATGGATTTGTGATTATTTCATATCTTCCTAAAATATTGTTTGTTTTAAAAAAGCCAGTATAGATTCTATTCTGGCTTTTTTATTGTTTGTTTTATTTTTGAATGAATGTCCATGCTTGATTTAATTGTTGAGTTTTGATGGGTTAAAATATTGGCTTGTTAGTAAATTAAATAATTATTTTCTGCTGAATCAAAAAAATAATTTATTGTTAAATTAAAAGAGTAATTTATTGTTAAATTAAAAGAATAATTTATTGGTAAATTAAAAGAATAATTTATTGGTAAATTAAAAGGATAATTTATTGGTGAATTGAAATGTAGTCTTTATCTAAATTTATCAGTTAGAGGTATTTGTATTTTTCTAGGTTGATTTATATGCTCTGAAGCGTTAATGTTTTATTGAATGATGCTTTTGAGGTTTGTTAGTGTCCAATAATTTCTTTTTAAATATTCACAACACATCAATAAATACAAAGCTTATCAATGAAGTGTTTTCAGTTGATTTTGTTGAGCACGCTTTGGGGGATGATGCATATAATAGATACTTTCAGCTTAGCGTTTCAAGCGTAAGACAAGTAATAAGCGCATATCTGTTATGGGCTGAGTTTGTTGATTTTAGTGATGATTCTGCATCATCTTATTTAAGAGAGTATTGTAATGGCGACACTCCAAACAAATATAATTTCTTAATTCATTTGTATAGGTTAGATCAATATTTACATGTGAAGCATGAAAATTCCATTGGACAGAGAAAGAAAATTCGCAGTGGTTTAAACTCAATTTTTAAAGACTTGTCAAATCAAGGTGTGGTACCTTCCGATTTATATCTAACTTCATCAACAGATAAAGAAAAACAAATATCAAGGCTAAATTCCAGGAGGAAAATAGTAGTTCAAGCCGGATCAGAGGTTGAACTAGATAAAGAAATAACTTCTAAAGTCTCCTGTTTTATTGACTCTATTTCTTTGGGCAATGAAGATCGAAATGAAATTATTGATATAGTTTGTAATTCAATTAAAGAGCTTGTTGTTAGTAATGCGGTTAAATTTCATGACCTTGATAACCTAGTTGAAATTTGGCCTATAGTTGAAGATGCTTTATATTACCGATTAGAACGCATTCGTGATGTTTCTGAGCGAGTTTACAATGAAGAGATTAATAAGCGAGAAGCCGCAATAGAAAAGGCCAGGAATGGGGTTCGATTTAGCCGAATTATTTCTAATTATTTTACTGTCAGTCTAGGTTCTGGAAGAAATATTACTAATCCATATGAAAATGAATTCAATTCATTAAGCAAATATGAGATTGAGTGCGGCTTTCTTGCAGCTTACATAGACCCTGCAAGTCCGTTCTACTTAACTGGTATTCATTTTAAAGTGCCAGGTTATCAGAGGATTAATAAGTATCGTAAGCACAATGATTTAGGGCTGGCTGATGAAATGTCTGCTTCAGATCTAATCGGAGCAAGTACTAAGTTATTAGTATCCGCGCAAGTGATTTTAATCCATGAACTATGCGCTAATTCAGGTGGGGTGCGTAGTCTTAAGAGAAATGATTTGAATAACATTGGTAATGTTTTAGCGTCAATAAGTTGGGATAAAGCCCGTGCTAAAACCCGTTATATAGGGTATGAGAAACTTCAAAGTGTTCATAAAAAAAATAGCGCTAGTGAAGTTTTTAAGAGTGTTAAGAGTATAACAGAGGGTTATGTAAATTGGCCGTATGCTGGAATTAATTTCCGAACTCGTCCGGACGGTACGACTGAACATGAAATGCTTTTTATAAAAGCAAGAGAGAAGAAGATAATTAATGGTTATATGGAAATAAAAGGTTGTGATGACATTTGGTTTAATAACCATACTAAAGCTATTTTATCTGAAGTTGCAGATGGAATTACAGCTACATCTATTCGTTCCTCGATGATTTTACTTGATGCTATTAAAAATGGTGAAACTTCAGCAAGGAATAAAGCTAGGCATGCTTCTAAGTTAGCTATTCGAGGCTATATATATAAGTTAGGTTTCACAGATAAACTAGAGGCAAAGATTAGAAAGTTTCTACATTGGCTTGAGGCGTTAGTAACTCTTGATATAGATGATTACGCAATTAATGCAGGATATGATCAAGTTGATTATAAAATATTACAAGATCGAGTACGTAAAGATGGATTTGGTGGAATTATTTGTAAGGACTCTAATGCTGGATTTCAACCTCTCGGTGATAAAAATGGTTGCGGTCTTTTTTTAAAATGCATCACTTGTGGAAATCGAGAGCCTTATTTTTTTGCCACACAAGAGAATGTATTACAGCTGGTTCTATGGGGAGATGCAATAGAGCAATCGATAGATTCTGGTCGGATTATTAAAGAGTTTGATTGTGCTGATGATTGGTCAATGTGGACAATATTTATTAAGACGGTATATGAGCGTCTAGATAGTGATCCGAGATATAAATCAATGTTAATTGAAGCAATTAGCATTGTTAGAGGAATGAAGGAAAATCCATATTTAACTCTTCTAAGAGGAAATTAAAAACAATGATGAATTTAGCTGTCTTTTATACAGAATATGCTGAAGATCAGAATTACTTTCCTGATGAGTTTGACTGGCTTAAAAGTGATTTCTCTGATGATGATTGGCTCATTCAATTTGGCGGTTCTGGGAAAGTTCACAAAGTTCATTTTGATGTTGTAATTTCTTCTATGGTTAGTCTGAAGGATGACACTTCACTTAAATTAGATTTAAAACGACTAATTGCTTTAGTTGCACAATTTAGTAAATCAAAGCCGCAATTATTCGGACTCTTAGGAAATAGTCGAGGTCGTGGTTATGCATCTGGTTCATCAATTAAAAACTTACTTGGTGATTTATGTCGAATACATAGAACTATTCGCTATCTAGGTTATGATTCATTATCTGAAGTTAAAGCAATACATCTTCCTGAGATCATTAAACTTCTCTCTAAGAAAGAGGTGATAGGGTTAGAGTATCTTGAACGACTATATTCATATGAAAGAGAAGAATTAGAAGCGAATCAAGATCTCTCTTGTATCCCAGTACGTTTAATCAAAAGCAAACGTACTAGATCAAGTGTAGATTGGTCGAAAATTAATTATAAACTGGGCTTTAGTAAAGGGGCTATTAAAACTGACGCAACATTTAAAAATGCAAGAGATAAAATAAATGTTAAAGTAGGTAGTTTATACCCTGAATATAAATGGGAAGAGCCAAAATCTCGAAAAGATAATAATGATACAGAACTACTTTCACAAAAAAGATTTAAAGATGCTGTAACCGCTCTTAAGCTACTTATTGCAGTTAGCTCGATAGAAGGTCTAATGAGTGATGTTTTTGAGTTTAGTCTTGATGATTTTGATGAATCTTACTTTTTAAGATTATTAGCATTATCTCCCTCTTCTATTGAGAGTAGTCGAACTTCTAATATTGAAGTGGATGACTTTTTACGTCTTTTAGACGGCTGTGTTCGTTGGGTTACTCATTATTCAAATGATTTATTTGACCTTGAATCTCAGGTCGACTTAATAAAAGAAAAATATTCAAATATAAAGTCTTCGAATAGGTTGGTTGCTGCTGAAATTAAATCTATCACTCAAAATAGCATTTGGGTGGGTGCTATGGCGTCACCTTTTCCATTAAATGGCATTAATAACGCTAGATCACGTAATTCTAATTCAATTAATAGATTTGAAGAGTCTGAATATTTAGAAATCAAAAAAGCAGTAAAAAGGGGATTAACGGCGGGGAGGATTAAATCTGAGTTATTGCCAAATCATGACCGATATTCAATTCAAAATGCAGTTGGACGAATTAAATATCGTAATGAGCACCTAGATTCTTCTGGTATCGGTCTTGATTACGCTTTATACACCATTCTTCCTCTTTGTTGTAAAGTTATTTTATTAGCGTTTACTGCTGGGAGAGAAGAATCTATTGATTGTCTTGAAGCTGGGTGTATTTCAGAAGATCGACATATGAAATATATTCGAATGTATATACCAAAGACTGGACTCGGATGGCAGAAACTCCCTGCTGTGCAGATTCATCGGTTGGCAGTTGATACATTAGAAAGGCTTTCTGCTAGTTACAGAGAACGAACTGGTGAGTCAACACTATTTAAATTTGATTCATCTCCGTTAGGTATTAAAGGGCGAGGCTTGGATTGGGACTACAACATAACCACACTTGTAAAGTTATGCGATGTTGACAGTGATGGATTTGATACGATTCTTAATGAGCATATGTTTCGCCGTTTCTTTGCCATAATGTATTTCTATCGCTATGAAATTGATTCTGACTTTGAAGCTCTTAGTTACTATCTACGTCATATTTCTTATGAAATGACCTCTGTTTACCTAACAGAAAAGGAAGCAGGACGTATTTTGAAACAGGTTCAAGCAGAAAAGGTACAAAGATATGCACGTAAAGTTGTTAATAATGATCCTGACGTTGGAGGAGGATTTGTAGCAACTTTACGAGAAGAGTTTATAAATCGTCTTGGAGTGATAGATAAGAGTGAAATTAACGATGTGGAGTTGATGTTTGAAGATGAAGAGGATGCTTATTTATTCGACTTCACATCAAATGGTGATATTTGTTTTGGTCGTACTCCACGATTTAAAGATAGGTCTAAATGTAAGGTTACTGATGATGAGGGACTAGATCATCTTGCTCTTTATAAAGCATCAGATAGTCTTTGTGCGGGATGTTCGAATCAACTTTGTGTTTCTCAAATAAAAAACAATATGATTACCCACCAACACGAAAAACTTATTTTTAGTACAACAAGGGTCTTGGATGCGGCTTTTGCCAAACAGAGGATTGATTTATGACTGATGCACTTACCTCAGCTAATAAAGAAAAGTCAATTGCTGCTCAAAAAAGATTAGTCGAGAAAGTTGAGCTTTTAGAGAAAGCGTTTGAACTTCAAATCCAAAACCCTTTGGGTGTACTCTCGAAATGTAAATCTATCACCGCTATCGCTGAGTTTGATGGGCTAGACCTAAAACCGATTAAAAACCGAAAACCCCTTTATGATAATCCTGAAATTAAGGCTAGATATGAAAAATTTGCAGCTAAAATCCAGAGTTATATGCCGTCTGACTCTGAAGAAGTACGTGTTTTAAAAAATATGTTAAATGAATCAAAAAATAAACGTGATCAAGCAGTACTTGCACTAGAAAAACTTGTAGAGTCATTTGTTATTTCTACTGATCGTGAGCGGTCTGCTACTGAAAGTCTTAATTCCGCCTTGGCTAGAATTGATCGCCTTACATTACAAAATAGAAAGTTATTAAAAGAGCGAGATAACCTTAAAAGGTCTCAGTCAAATGTACATTCTGTTACGGTAGTTACTTAATTGTATCAGATTCTTAAGACTCGCTCAGAGTCGACGTTTAGAAAATATAGCAATAATGAAAATAAACCTGCTGTTTTGAGCTGTAGTCGTTCTGTATGGCGCTTTCCGCTTATTGTTAATTTAGAGTTTTCTACAGAATTTCGTGTACATAAAGAGGCTAATGAGTTTTTAAATTATTTAGCTGTTACAGTCAATAATGATCTAACTAGAAAAAAATATATCGTCGATGCTTCTTTATCCGTCTGCATATGGTTGAATTTTATATACTATTTTGACAATACTGAATATTCACAGAGAAGTGAATGGAATGTAAGTTCCTCTGTTCTGATGCGTTTTCGAGTTTATCTTCAATCCATTGGCAATCTAAGTGATTCCCGAGTCGAAGAGTATGTAATGTGGGCTCATCGATTTTATTGGTATTTAGATCATATTCGTTTTGAAGGAGGCTCAGGAATTATTGGGGTTAATAAACCAGAGAAAAAGCAAATGTATCCTATTTATGTTCATCCTGGTAAAGGTACATGGCCCTTTCTAATACCAAATACACCCTCGATTCTGAAAGAAGCAAAACCAGCCAAGACCTTTTGGGATGATTGGTGCTTTGCAATTGAGACTGCCGCTGGTAGTAATAATCCTATTGGAACTAGAGACGCTTTAATGATGGAGTTAATTCAGACCTTCAGTATAAGGCGTGAAGAACTTATAACGATGGAGATAGATGCTTTTAGTGAACGCGCTCCATCTTCATCTGAAATAACGGAAATGCAAATTCAACTATCAAAATCGAAGAATGACAGGAGGAAAGGTACTGTTGGGCGTATCGTAAATGGGCCTAAAGAAGTTTATATAAGGGTCCAGAAATTTATCAAGACGAGTCGAAAACTCTTTATAAAATCAGGTGTTAAAGATAGAGCCGTTTTTTTGTCAAAGCGATCAGGTAAACGATTCATTGGTACATCATTATCAGCGGAGTTACAAAGAAAATATGGTGTATCTCCACAAGATGGGCGGAAAGTTTCTGCCACACAGTTATTTATTAATTATTTAGATCAAGGCTTACAAGAAAAAACTGCAATGTTATTAGTTGCAGAACATCTTGGACATTCAAAAAAAACGGAGGGAAAAACTTTACAAGCATCATACTTGCAAGCAATGGTAATAAGAGATATTAGGAGCTCTAAAAATATTAAAGAACAACTAGATGTAATAAGTAATGAAAATATGGAGCTTCAAATTGAGTTAAAACGTCACAAGGCTGAAATATTATCTCTTGAAAGTCAGTTATCTCAATTTAAAAAATAAAGTAATATATCCAAAAAATATTTTATGAATTTAACCCCGAAGTGCACTACACTTTAAATCACGCTGAGCTTCGTAGTTCATCTAATACGACTGCAGGTTGCCTATTGTAGTATCATCTAATTACTACGTCGCTTAATATTATTTTTAGATTCATAAAGCCTGGTGAGATTCGGTCTATTTTTCCAATAAAGTCTAATGGTTGATTCTTTTTTAGATTTAAAGCTTTTTCTTTATCTAGTAAAAATGAAATTTTACCCGTTTTATAAGCATTATCTAAAATAACGGAAACCTCTAAATCATCAGGTAAAGAGTTTTGATATAATGTTTTGGAATATGCGAACAAGTCCTAGCCATGCGATAATCGCGCTTTAAGTTTTAGAGCCTCAACCATGTCACACCAACTCACTTTTGCCGATAGCGAGT
>NZ_JBDXMW010000015.1:0-66098 GCF_039939215.1 Marinomonas sp. 5E14-1
CCATCGCCGATGGTAGTGTGGGAGATCCCATGTGAGAGTAGGTCGTCGTCAAGCTTTATTACACGAGAGCCCCACATAGCCAATGCTGTGTGGGGTTTTTTTTCGTCTGTAGGTAATGAAAACTCTCGCTTCAGATCTCCAGCATACGGCTTCTTATGTTCCATTTACTTGCGCCTGTTTTGTGAACTCAACGAGTCTGTGTAAATGACAATCAAGACACTCTAAGTCTTCTCTTTAAATACGTTTGTTCAAATACGAAGCAAGAAACCGTTTATTTATTATTTCCATTCTTTCAATAAATAATTTTTAACTTCGCGCTTATAAGTATGGAAGGATTAATTTACAAGAAAAAGTATATTTTTTCTTGCATAATATATTCACTATTTGGTAGTGTTATTTATAGGCAGGGGGTGATGGATTGCCTAAGCCTCCAGGATGGAGGCCCTGTCTTCTTTTCATGATGATTCAGAGCTGCATGGATGCAGCAGAAAATCCTTATCTATTCTTTACTCCTTAGTTTTATTTTTCGATAATCTAGTAAACATCTTTATAGTCTCTAACCGTAAGAAACATATGGCGACTATTTGCTATAAAAGTTTTTTTTATCCTTTTATAGCAAATGAATGAAAAATTGTTTAAAACTTGATTGACCCAGTGGCAGAAAGCGGACTACAATCAATTTCGTTTAAAAGAGTTGGCAATATTTATGTCCAGAGTTGCGAATACTACGTTATGTATGTTCGGTCCTGTTAAGTCATAAGTAATACCGAGTTTTTTTAGCACTATAACGTATGGTGATTTACATCAACGTATAAATTAACTTAACCTACAGGATAAACAGACATGTCTGACGTAGTAACTGGTACAGTAAAATTCTTCAACGAAACTAAAGGTTTCGGTTTCATCACTCAGGATTCAGGTCCTGATGTTTTTGTTCATTTCTCTGCAATCAACACTTCTGGTTTTAAAACTTTGGCTGAAGGCCAAAAAGTTGAATTCCAAGTAGCTCAAGGCAAAAAAGGCCCTGAAGCTCAAAACGTTACACCTCTATAAGGTAACGTTTCTGAGAGTTTTCTCAGTTGTGTGAATGCTAAAAAAGCGACTTTTCAGTCGCTTTTTTTGTTTTTGTACTTAATAGGCATATATAACAGAGAGCTTTTTAATATTCTCTGAAATTTTTAATTACAGAAAATTCTATTAATTAGGGGAAGATAATGGCGGCCAAATCATTGCAGGAACAGCTGTTAGGAGCTGGTCTTATTGATAAAAAAAAGGCAAAAAAGATAAAAACTGAGCAGATGCAACACAAGCAAAAGGTAAAGAATGGCAAGGCTGCACCAATAGATGAGCGCGCGCGTTTAGAAGAATTGAAGCGCCAGCGTGAAGAAAAGGCCGAGAGAGATCGCATTCTTAATTTAGAGCAGCAAAAAATAGCTCAGAAAAAGGCTATTCAAGGTCAGATCCGCCAGATGATAGAACAGAATCGAATTCGTAAAGAGGAAGGCGATATTGCTTATCACTTTACTGACGATAAAGTAGTAAAGCAGATCTATATTAGCCAGACTATGCATGATGATTTGAGTCGTGGTCGTCTTGCTATTGTGAGACTTGATCAAGCTTATGAATTAGTAGCTGAACCAGTCGCAGCTAAAATCAAAGAACGAGACGAAGCTTATGTTCTTGTTTGTAATAACCGACTTGATGACGCTGTTGATGAAGATGACCCATATGCAGACTTCAAAATTCCTGATGATCTAATGTGGTGATCAGCTCTTAGTGAAAGTGAGCCTTTTATACTCATTTTCACTATTTTTTCCTTCTTTCTTTTCCGTTTTCACCTCCTTGGTTCCAAGTTCAAGTCTGCAATTTACACTCTAATTGCAAATGAGCTGATTTCTTCTCCTCACATTTTTCTAATTTTTGCACATTAACACCTTATTTATTTTCAACTTATTGAAAAATAAGATTTATTTTTTCCATTATTCAGCCTTAAAATCTTGATTTTCCTTTTTATTTAGCTTTTTTCAAAAATAAAGAACTCTAAAAGATAAGACTGTGCAAGTAAGTTTCATACTGTTGTTAATTATCTTGAAATGTTTAGATTATTATTCTGTTATTTGCACGTATCGTGCATTTTTACAAAGAAGAAGAAATTGCATCTATAAAAAGGAAACGAGAATGAAAAAATCGATTATTGCTCTTGCTGTGTCTAGCGCGGCATTGACTTCTGTTTCTGCTATTGCAGAAGAAGGCTCAACATTTGATGTTTACGGTAATATTCAGTATGCAATCACTGATACTGAAGGTACTGGTGACTTTGCTGACAATGGTTCGACTTTGGGTGTACAAGGTGAGACTAAAATCAATGATGGTTTGACTGGTTTCTTCAAGTACGAACTAGAGTTCGATGCTGATAAAGATGGTGACGAAGATAACGAAGCGAAACTTGACCAAGCATTTGTTGGTTTAAAAGGTAACTTTGGTACAGTAAAAGTAGGTTCTTTCGACAGTATTTATAATGATGCAATTCAAGATGCCGTAGATCAATTTGAATTTATTGGTTTCGAAGGAGCTGACACTACGGAAGAAGGTGATACGATTGCTTACTTCTCTCCGTCTTTTAATGGCTTAGAACTGCAACTTTCTTCACAAGTTAATACTGCAGAAGGTGCTGGAAATGCGACAACAGCTGTTGCTAAGTACAGTGTTGATGCGCTTACCTTTGCTGCTGGTTATGATTCACTTTCTGATTATACGGAAGAAACAATTGGTTTCTCTATCGGTTACCAAGTAACGCCAGCACTGTCTGTTTCTGCGAAACTAGAAAACAACGATGATCAAGATATTACAGGCTTGTCTACTCGTTACGGTTACGGTGCAGGTGATCTTTATGCTTCAGCTCAAGTTGTTTCTGAAGATGGCTCTGATGATTACAACGAATATGCTGCTGGCGTTAGCTATAGCCTAGCTTCAAACATGTATGTTTATGGAGAAGTGGGCCAGCTTGGTGAAACTGAAGACACTACAACTGCTGTAGGTGTTTACTACGATTTCTAAGATCATTAATTAAATGATTTTATTTACTCTAAGGCTCTGATTATAAGGAGCCTTATGTTAAGTCAGATCATTCAAGGTTCCATATTTCTTTTCTTGTAGACAGATTGTTGGAATTCTTTTGGCATCAAATGGCAACATTTGGTGCCTTTTTTATTTTGTTTCCAATCCTCAAATAGCTTTATAACTAAGCTGCTATAATATCTAATTATTGTTCTTGTTTTAACTGTTTGATGTGTTGGAAAAATTTATGAGGCACTTTTTCTATCTTGCCCTAAATACTTTGTTGTTAATGGGGTGTGTTTCTTCACAAGAAAGAACCATTAATAGAACACTTGACTCCTTCCGTGGAGAGTCTGCCTGCTATGACAGGGAAACAGAGCCTTATACTCCTATTGTAGATACACACCTGCATTATCGACCTTTCGATGGTAAAGCCATTCCTTTTGACGAGATGAATGAATATTTGTCTCGAACCAGTGTACGTTTCGTCAATGTTTACGGTATCGGGCAAATGTTACCAGCTCAGTCTTCTTGTTCTAATTATTCACAATGCCCTGGTGTCCCTGTTTTACCGACGACAAGGAATGATTTTGTCAATGCAGAGAATATGATTGCCTCAGTTCCTGATGATCTGCATTTGACGTTATCAATGACCTTTACTGATTTATCAAACCCTGAGTCAACTATGGCTTTGATGGCATTGTATGAAAAAGAATATCCGGGTTTGTTTCATTGGATGGGAGAGGTCAATCTAGTCAAACAAGCTCAGTTTAATAATCACCATGTTCCTGCTAGCCCTCAAAATATTGAGCAATGGTCGGACTTTATGGCAGAGCTAAGGGCAAGAAACTATCCGATTACGATTCATTCAGATATCGGTAACGACGCTCATCCAACCTATTATTTGCATTTAATGGAAAAAGCCTTAGAGCGTTACCCTGATAATAAAATTGTTTGGGCGCACATGGGAGTCTCTTATGAGCAAATTAGATTGAATGCCCATGAGCATATTTCCATTTTGTCCCGTTTACTAGATCAATACCCTAATTTGATGTTGGATATTTCATGGCGAATATTGGATGACTATTATTTTAGCCGACCTGGCAATCAACCATTGTACGTTGATTTTATAAATCAATATTCGGAGCGAATTCTTCCAGGTTCAGACTTTGTCGCTTTTCGAAATAATACTTATGAGGTGTATCAAGAGGAGTTAAATGTTACGAGTAGGATACATCAGTACCTTGATGATGATGCGTTTCGTAACATTGCATTGGGAGTAAACTATTTTAAATTGCTAAATCTGGATTATCAGGCACCAGCGGTTTGTTTATAAGGTATCCTGCAATTTATGGACATTAAATTAAACAACATTTTAGAACCTGAAGTTGCTTGCTCCAACTGCCAAGCCTCCTGCTGTCGGATGGAAGTTATGATAATCAGTGATACTGGCGTTCCTGAAAAACATATTTCTGTTGATGAATGGGGCGGAGAAACTATGCTGAGACTAGAAGATGGTTGGTGCTCTGCTGTGGATCGAGAAACTTATTTTTGTACAATTTATGAGAATCGCCCTTGGATTTGTCGAGAATTTGAGATGGGTTCTTATGAATGTCGAGATGAATTTAAGAAGGTATGATGCAAGCGGCAACGATCGGCTTTAATACAGAGTACTCTGAAGATGCGCCAAGCCTTGAAGAGATTCATGGCTTATCAGGTTTAACTTTATTGGAGTTTGGTACGCCTTGGTGTGGTTATTGTCAGGCTGCTTGTAATGCCGTAAAAGAAGCCATCGATGAACATTCTGACTTGGTACACATCAAGATACTTGATGGAAAGGGTAAACGATTAGGGCGGCAGTTCGCTATAAAGCTTTGGCCTACTTTGATTTTATTGCATGATGGTAAAGAGGTTGAGCGTATTGTTCGTTTCACATCAGAAGAGGAAGTCTGTCGATTATTATCACTTTCATGATCCTATCTAACCAGAAGAACGCATTAATTCTTTAAATAAAATATTTTTCGGTGTGACTTATGTTGGCGGTGGTTTAGGCGAAGACGATGTTTTTTTGCCAGAAGTTGCCAGCCTTGATTATGTTCCATTAACCGTACTTTATTTACCATCAAACAAGTTTGATGGTGGCAGTTTTATAGTCAATCAATCTATTTTAGATCGGATTCCTTCTGGTAGCGTGATTAGCATGGTACGACCAAATTGAGAGCTTCAACAATGGATGATCGGTATAAATATGAATATTTCCCATCAGAGGTTTACGATACGCAAAGAGGGGAAATTGTTACTTCGTCACGCCAGTGCCCGTTCTCGTTAGAAGCGGTTGGATAGAAATAAGGACATTCAAAAAGAGCTGGATAGAATCGCTGTTATTTTTCAGAGATGATAAATGAGTCACTGATGTTTGGTTTTAAATACTCTTTTTATTCCTCGACTTTATCGCTTTAACTCTCTATATTCGCACCCCTTTGTGTTTATCTTTTGTACGCTTGCTTAAGTCGCATTGATAAACCACTTTTCTCATTACTTACTCTCAGGACTTTCTTTTGATTTCCACAGCTAATATCACCATGCAATTTGGCGCAACGCCATTGTTCGAAAATATCTCTGCTAAATTTGGTAACGGTAATCGCTACGGTTTGATTGGCGCGAATGGCTGTGGCAAGTCGACTTTCATGAAAATTCTGAGTGGTGCTTTAGTGCCGACATCAGGCAATGTCTCCATTACACCAGGTGAAAAAGTCGGCACCTTGAGCCAAGATCAATTCGCCTTTGAGGAATACTCTGTCGTTGATGCAGTGATTATGGGCGATGTAGAGCTTTGGAAGGTGAAGCAAGAGCGTGATGCGATTTATGCTAAGCCAGAAATGAGCGAAGAAGATGGCATGCGAGCGGGTGAATTAGAAGCCGAGTTTGCGGAGATGGATGGTTATAGTGCCGAAAGTCGCGCTGGCGATATCTTGCTTGAAGCCGGTATTGAAGAAGAGTACCACTTTGGTTTAATGAGCCAAGTGGCACCGGGTTGGAAATTACGTGTGCTATTGGCACAGGCTTTGTTCGCGAATCCTGATATCTTATTGTTGGATGAACCAACCAACAACTTGGACATCCACACGATCAACTGGCTAGCGGGTGTATTGAACCAACGTAAGTGCACCATGATTATTATTTCCCATGACCGTCACTTCTTAAACACAGTATGCACTCACATGGCGGACATCGATTTTGGCGAATTGAGAATTTACCCAGGTAACTATGAGTATTTTATGGAAGCTTCTTCGTTAATTCGTGAGCAATTACTCACAGAGAATGCGAAGAAAAGTGCTGAAATGGATGACTTACAGGCTTTTGTAAACCGCTTTTCTGCCAATGCATCGAAAGCCAAGCAAGCTAGCTCTCGTGCGAAGAAGCTAGAAAAAATTGAACTATCAGAAGTAAAACAATCAAGTCGAATGACGCCGTCGTTGAATTTCAAGCAAGATAAGAAGCTGCATAGACAAGTTCTGATATTAGAAGATCTGGGTCATGGCTTTGAAGATGAAATGCTGTTTACGGGCGGCAGTATGATTCTTGATGCGGGCGCGCGATTAGCGATTATCGGCGAAAACGGCGCGGGTAAGACTACTTTTCTCCGTTGCTTGATGGATGAATTGAAAGCCAAACAAGGTGAGATCAAATGGGCGGAAAATGCGGTGATAGGTTATTGCCCACAGGACAGCACAGAAGATTTTGATTGTGACTTAACCTTGTTTGATTGGATGTCTAAATGGCGTACCGCGAAACATGATGACTTGAAAGTTCGTGCCATGTTAGGTCGTTTATTGTTTACAGCAGATGACTTCAACAAGAAAGTGCGCGTTTGCTCTGGTGGTGAAAAGAACCGCTTATTATTCGGCAAGCTTATGATGATGGACTTGAACGTCCTGATCATGGATGAGCCAACTAACCATATGGACATGGAAGCCATCGAAGCCTTGAACAATGCTTTAATGGATTTTGATGGCACGCTGATTTTTGTCAGCCATGACCGTGCCTTTGTCTCTTCTTTGGCGAACCGTGTGATTGAAATCAAAGATAATAAGATCATTGATTTCCAAGGTACTTATGACGAGTATCTAACGCATATTTCTTAAGGCCTTCATTGACATATGTTGATGATGCAAAAGATTACACCTAATGCCGCTTTTAGAAGCGGCATTTTTGTTGGTGTTTACAATTATTTTGGTCTTTTGAGTGATCAATTGAGGTGAGAAGTAAGTATTTTATCAGCGGATAACGGATAGTATTGCTCTATACTCACGATATGTTATATCATAACATTTTATAAGGAGTATCCAATGCGCAAAAATATCCACCCAAATTACCGAACGGTTGCTTTCCATGACACTCAAATTGATACTTATTTCTTCATTGGGTCTACCGTTGAAACACAGCAAACGATTGTACGAGATGGGACAGAGTACCCTTACATGGCGATTGATGTTTCTAGTTCGTCTCATCCTTTCTATACAGGTGAACAGAGAACGCATGGCACTGAAGGTCGTATCGCACAGTTCAAACGTCGTTACCGTAAAAGCAAATAAAGGAAGATGGTCATGAAAATTCTCAGCTCTTTAAAAAGTGCTAAACATCGTCACAAAGATTGTAAGGTTGTAAAAAGAAGAGGGCGTCTGTTTGTTATCTGCAAATCAAACCCTCGTTTCAAAGCTTCTCAAGGCGTTAAAAGTATACGCTAAGAGAGGAGATAATCAGTAGAAAAAAGCAGTCTGCTAATATATTAGTAGGCTGCTTTTTTTATTGCGCGGATGTTGCTGTTTCAGCTAGTTTTTTTATAGCTTAAACGTAGACATCACCTTGCGAGTTTCTTTTGATGTTTCAGCGAGAGCTTCGCTTGTTTGGTTATTCTTCTGAACTTGCATACTGGCTTGAGCGGAAAGCTCAGCCACTTTTGTATTCAAGTCGTTCAGCCTTTGTACTGCATCACTTTGCATAGAAACACTTTGTATCACCGTGTTACTGGCTGTGTTTATGTCATTAACTGAGTTTGCGATTTCTTGCAGGTACTGGGAGGTACGTGACATTTCTTCTGTGGTCTTTTGTGATTGTTGATGGCTTTCGGTGATACGAGACTCCGCTTCTTTCGCGCCATCTTGCAATGTGTTGATCATAGCCTGAATTTCGTCTGTTGATGCTTGAGTTCGGCTGGCTAAACCACGAACTTCATCTGCAACAACAGCAAACCCACGGCCTTGCTCGCCTGCGCGGGCAGCTTCAATTGCAGCATTCAGGGCCAATAAATTAGTTTGCTCGGAAATGGCGCTGATAACATCCAGTACTGAACCAATTGTTTGTGACTGCTCGGCAAGCTGGACGACAGTTTTAAGCCCTAACTCAAGTTCATTAGATAATTTATCTAATGATTCAACGGTTTGTTTGATCGACTCTTGGCCTGTTTGAGTTCTGTTAGCTGTGTCTTGTGCAGACGTGATAGTGGATTGCGTTGTTTCAATCACTTCATCTTTAAAGCTATCGACTTCTTTAATTGTGTCTGTCATTTGAGCAAACATGCCTTCACGTTCTTGGGTGATTGCTTTGGTTTTTGAGGCAACAGTTTTTAGCCCTTGGCTTTTATTTTCAACTTCTTGGTTGAGCGTGACTGCTTTTGTGAGTGTTCCTGAAAGTCGGTTTACAAAAGTATTATAGTGAGCTGCAATTTTGGTTAATTGGTCATTGCCTGCTTCAGGTAAACGAGCGGTTAAATCACCGTCACCATGTGAAATGTTCTCCATTGCTAGGCGTATTTGACCTATCGGAAGCAGAATCGAGCGCATAATTAAGAACGAGATAAATAAAGCCGCTAAAATAATTACGCCACCAATAATACTGAGTTTGATGACTTCTTTATTAAATTGAGCATCAACATTATCTAGGTAAATGCCAGAGCCGATAATCCAGCCCCACGGTTCAAAGCCTTGAACATAGGAGATTTTTTCAACTGGCTCTTCGCTGCCAGGTTTTGGCCATAAATAGTCAACAAATCCTGCGTTTTGCGCTTTTACAACTCTTACAAATTCAGAAAAAAGTTTTTTGCCATTTGGGTCTTTAAGGCCGGATAAATTTTTCCCATTTAATGAAGCATTTGCGCCATGCATTACCATTGTTGCTGAGTAGTCATTTATCCAAAAATATTCGACTTCTGAATAACGGGTATCTTTGATGGTTTCCATAGCAAAGCGTTGCGCTTGCTCTTTGCTTAGTTCTCCAGTTTGTTGGAGTGTATAAAAATACTCAAACACGCCTGTAGCAGTTTCAACAACATGCTTTGTTTGTGAGTATTTCTCATTGAGAAGAGATTGTTTATTAGTTGTTAGGCTTAAATAAATAACGAGTAATAAACCTAAGGAGAAAAAGAAAACTAAGCTGATTAAGCGTAGATTTATCGAGAATTTACGTAGAGTGTTGATCATGTCAATGTCCTCAAAAGCATTATTATTTTTATAAGCAACTGGTCTCAACATGTTGTCTTTTCCTCATATAACCATAATGCAATCTATCTGTCATTTTAATGCCATCTTTTAACGGTAGTTTTATGTATAACTTCCTTTAGCAGGGGGAAGTCTTCTTTTAACAGTCAGTATTTATAGAGGCTAATGCAGAAAGCAGTTTTGCTGAGCGGCAGTCATCTATTAACAATATTATAGGGCAGTATTATGAAAACCGTGCAAAAACATGATTTAAGCTTTGATGAGTTAGATGAATTAGTACGACCAGCGCCAGAGGTTGTAGAGTTTGAAGAAGTATCGAATAAGATGGTTTCTCGCCGTGGCTTTTTGGGTGGTGGCGTAGCTGTTGGTGCTGGTGCTTTTGTTATGGGGTCAACCTCATTAGCCGCAGGTAAAGCGCTTGCCGCTGGATCAAAAGAATCTCGTCTTGCTTTCAAAATGGTGAAAGCAAATGCTCTTGATACTGTGACTGTCCCAGAAGGTTATAAGTGGGAAGTGTTGGCGTCTTGGGGTGAGCCTATGTTTTCCAGCACTCCAAACTTCAATGGTGTTACTGGTGGTACGGGTTCATCTCAAGAAGCTGCGTTTGGAGATCATTGTGATGGTATGGCACTTTTTTCCCATCACGGCCGCCAGATTTTATGTGTAAATAACGAATATACGAATTTAAAAACACTTCATGCCAATCGTACGGGTGGTGTGCCAACAACAGCAGATGATATCCGCAAAAGCAAAGCGGCTCATGGTGTCAGCGTAGTTGAAATAGCACATAAAAATAATCAATGGGGCATAGTGAAAGATTCGGAGTTTAACCGCCGTATTACTGCCGATACAGAAATGGACATCACAGGTCCTGCTCGTGGTCATAAATTGCTGCGTACTTCAGCTGATTCTAAAGGTGTTGTTGCAAAAGGTACTTGGAACAATTGCGGTAATGGTCAAACTCCTTGGGGAACTTACTTAACCTGTGAAGAAAACTTCAACGGCTACTTCTCTTCAAGCGACGAAAACTTCTCATTAACT
Organism: Marinomonas sp. 5E14-1; assembly: GCF_039939215.1. Taxonomy (NCBI): domain Bacteria; kingdom Pseudomonadati; phylum Pseudomonadota; class Gammaproteobacteria; order Oceanospirillales; family Oceanospirillaceae; genus Marinomonas; species Marinomonas sp. 5E14-1. The sequence continues at coordinate 10,596 of NZ_JBDXMW010000015.1, forward strand.
CCAGAGATGAAGCGCTATAGTATCAGCCATAAAGATTGGGGGTACAAATGGGCAATGTCAGACTCTCGTTTTGATGTGTCAAAAGAGCCTAATGAGCCAAATCGAGCAGGTTACATTGTTGAAATTGATCCATTAGACCCTACAGCTCGCCCTAAAAAACGTACTGCTCTTGGTCGTTTCAAACATGAAAATGCAGAGTTAACTATTGCTTCTAATGGTCATGTTGTCGTGTATTTAGGGGATGATGAGCGTGGCGAGTTTTTATATCGTTTCGTTTCTAAACATAAATATTTAGCGGGCGGAAACAACCGTGATCTATTAGAAGAAGGTACCTTGTATGTTGCTAAATTTCACGACAACAATCGCGGTGAGTGGTTAGCGTTAACGCCAAAAACAACGGGTATGACAGAAGCAGAGATTTCAATTCATACTCGTATTGCAGCCTCTAAAGTTGGTGCAACGACAATGGATCGTCCTGAATGGGTCGCATCGAATCCAAATAAAGTGGAAGTATTCTGTTCGCTGACAAATAACAAAAACCGCGGAGTTAAACCAAATGCGGGTGGTGATGCAACGCCTGCTGGTGGGCCAAACCCTCGTATTGAAAATAACTTTGGTCAAATCGTTCGTTGGACGCCGATGAATGAAGACCACACAAGCAGTGATTTTAAGTGGAATTTGTTTGTGTTAGCAGGCAACCCTGCTGTATATGACGATGCAAATGCAGGTTCTCAAAATGTAAATCAAGATAACATGTTCAACTCGCCAGACGGCCTGAAGTTTGACTCTAAAGGCTTGTTGTGGATCCAAACAGATGGTAACTATTCCAATGCGAAAGGCTTTGAGGGGCAAGGTAACAACCAAATGTTGGTTGGTGATCCTGAAACAGGTGAGATTCGTCGCTTCTTAGTAGGGCCAAAAGAGTGTGAAATTACTGGTGCTACTTGGAATACTGAGCGTACTACTATGTTTATCAGTGTTCAGCACCCAGGTGAAAAAGGTGATTCTCATTGGCCAGATGGTGGTCATTCTGTGCCTCGTTCAAGTGTGATTGCTATCTCTCGTAAAGATGGTGCGGTAATCGGTTAATGATTTGCTGTTAGTCGATCATTGAGGCACGAAAAGAACCAGTATGGTACTCATGCTGGTTTTTTTGTATTTTTTCACTATAAGGAAAATTTATTCGATTGATGTAACTCTTTCTTTTTCATATTTTGTGTCATAGTCTTAGTGATACACGCTATTTTTATATATTTCTTAACTATATTAATAAGTTAACTATTTATAAATGCTGTCACTCTCAACGTTATGGTGAGCAAATAGCCGTTTTATTAGATATTAGTAAATACTTTGATCTAAATCAGTTTATAAATGAAGGGAGTACTTTTATTTATAAAGTATTCTTATACTCTAGATCTATCGTGCTAGTTTCTTATAGCACTTTGGCATACATTCAAACTAGGGACGCTTTAAGTGAGTAATAATGGCTGTTGGGTTATCTAAATCGTTATTTATAAAGCAGGCTATTCTCGTTTTAATATTGGCTGTTTTTTTGAGTTTGCTGGGTAGCGTTTTTCAAGTTGTAGAAAGCGTTGAGGCTCGAAAAGAGAAAATAAACTCAAATTTTGACGAATTATTGGCGGTGGTTGAAAGACCTCTTGCTGAAGCTTTGTTCCGTCTGGATATAGCGTTTGCTCAACAGCAAGTTGATAGCTTGTCTCTGAGTCCTTCCATTGCTTATGTTGAAGTGCATGATGAAAGTGGAGCTTTGCTGGTTAAAACAAAGGAGAAGGTGCGAGATTTTACCGTTTCACAATCGCTAGCGGATTCTGTACTTTCTGATTTGGAAGAGTATAAGAGCGGTTTGTACATGGAAGCGCCTAAATTCTATGCTGGCACTTTATCTGTTATTCCTGAGAAGCGTTACCTACTGGACAATATACTCGCTGAGCATTTGCCTATTCTGACGTACAATTTGTTTAAAGATGTTTTGTTAGCTTCCTTGATATCTTTGGTTTTTTATTTTTTAGTTACCTATCCTTTAACGCGCTTAAACGATGCTTTATCGACACTTGGGCGTAACGCAAAACTTTCCTTACCTAAATCTTTTTTTCGATACCATCAGTCCGATGAGTTAGGTCGCCTTCATTTTACCTTTTCACAACTTCTTGAAAAATTAAATATTGCGTTAGGTGATCTAGAGCGCAGCGATAGCCATAATCGCGCGGTCATTGAACATGCTGCGGATGGCATTTTTCTATTAAATGAAAATTATCAAATTACTCGCGTGAATGCAGCCGCTGAGCATTTATTGAAGATGAGCTCAGAAGACATTATATCCAGCTCGTTAGAGAGTTTATTTACAGTCTCTTCTTGGGGCGGGCTTTCAAAAGTACTTGATGGTTTGCAGGTGATGCCTCAAACATTTGAGGCCGCTTATCAAGTAGAAGGTGCTGCACTACCTGTAGAGATACGAATCGCAAAATATACGATAAAAGATAAGTTTGAAATTTTGCTATTGGTGCGTGATGTTTCCGAGCGTAAGGAAGCAGAAGCGCATATACACCATTTAGCTTATTACGATTCAGTCACCAAACTACCTAATCGCCAATATATCATAGAGCAGTTAGATAACTTGTTATCTGAAACGGAACAGCAGCAAGAATATTCGGCGGTTGTATTCATGGATATTGACCGTTTTAAAGTCATTAATGACTCTTTAGGGCACTCCGTAGGAGACCAATTACTGCGTTGTGTTGCGGTGCAAATATCCAAACAAATCTCGAGTGACATTACATTGGCTCGGATGGGCGGTGATGAATTTGTTTTGTTACTGAAATATTTTGGCTCAGACAGGTCTCAAGTCGAGCAAGACCTTAAAAATTTTGTGGAGAGTATTCAGTTCGCTTGTCAGCAGGTGAAGCAGGCAGGCAACCATGATGTCCATATTACCGCTAGTTTTGGCGCTACTTTATTTAAGAATGCTGATGATTCTGCCGAAGTGATTTTGAAACAAGCAGACACGGCTTTATATCGAGCTAAGGAATCGGGGCGAAATACTTTCTCTTTATATGAGCCTGACATGCAAGTTGCGTCAGATGCTCGCCTAGAAATGGAAAAAGCGCTTCACAATGCAACAGAGAGGAAGTTGTTTGAACTTTATTATCAGCCTCAGATGAACCATAAAAATGAACTAATTGGTGCAGAGGCTTTGATTCGATGGAAAGATGAGCACAGAGGATTTATTTCTCCTGCGGAGTTTATTCCCGTTGCAGAAGAGATTGGCTTAATTGTAGAAATCGGTGAATGGGTATTAGAGGAAGCTTTGTCACAAGTCGCGACTTGGTTGAAAGAAGGCAAATGGCAGAAATCATGGCGTATATCAATCAACGTGAGCCCTATACAGTTTCAACAGATAGGCTTTTTACCCATGTTAAAAGTTTTGTTAGAAAAACATGACGTTCCACCAGCTTGCGTCGATTTAGAAATTACAGAAAATATGCTACTGAACGATTTGTCATCTAGTTTAGATAAGATGAATAAAATTAAAGATCTGGGTGTTTATCTTTCCATTGATGACTTTGGTACTGGGTATTCTTCTCTGAAATATTTAAAGTCATTGCCAGTGGATAGATTGAAAATCGACCAATCTTTTGTGCGAGATTTATTAACGGATAAAAGTGATGAGGCGATTGTGTTAGCCGTTATCGCTATGGCAAATGCTTTAAACATGAATGTACTCGCGGAAGGTGTAGAAACCTTAGAACATCATAATCGTTTAGAGGAAATTCATTGCTATAACTATCAAGGGTACCATTTCGGCCGTCCTGTACCGCCCAGTCAATTTGTTACTGACTTTATAAGCAAGTAATACCGCGAATGATATAAAAGACTTATTCTGCTCTCTAGATTATTATCTAATACAGAATAAGTCTTTTTCACATACCATAAGGGCCAGTTATGGATTATTTGTCTTCGTTAGCCTCTCTAACCATTCAGTGGGGAGCCTTGCTATTAGCCTTTTGTCTTCTCGTTGCCATCATATCTGTCGCGACAATGTACTGGATCGACAAGAATCAAACAGCGCACACCATTAGACGCAACTATCCTGTTATCGGTCGATTTCGCTATCTTTTTGAGCATATGGGAGAGTTCTTTCGACAGTACTTTTTTGCTCAAGACAGAGAAGAATTGCCTTTTAATAGAGCAGAGCGTTCTTGGGCTTATCGTGCGGCTAAAAAAGTAGATTCTACAATTGCTTTTGGCTCTACTCGGTCTCTAGAAACACCGGGAGATATTTTCTTTTTAAATGGGGCTTTTCCAACATTAGAAGAAGATGCTCAGTCTCCGAAAGAAGTTTGTATCGGACAATATACGGCAAAGACGCCATATCGAACGAGTTCGGTTGTGAACATTTCAGGAATGAGTTTTGGTGCTTTGTCCAAGCCAGCAATTCAAGCTTTATCAAAAGGCGCTGCCAAAGCAGGAATTTGGTTGAACACAGGCGAAGGCGGATTATCTCCTCATCACCTTGCTGGTGGCTGCGATATTGTCTTTCAAATTGGCACGGCTAAATATGGTGTCCGTAATCATGAAGGTCATTTGGATGACGAAAAGCTATTAAGTATTGCTCAGCACGAAAATGTGCGAATGTTTGAAATCAAAATGAGCCAAGGAGCCAAGCCTGGTAAAGGTGGCATGTTACCTGGTGAGAAAGTAACAGAGGAAATTGCTCAGATCCGTGGAATTCCTGTTGGTAAGGATTCAAACAGCCCAAATGGTCATCCAGATGTGAAATCCATTGATGACTTATTGAATATGATACATCGTGTTCGCCAAGTTACTTCTAAGCCTGTCGGGTTTAAAATGGTGGTGGGCGATTTGAGCTTTTTCAATACAATGTGTGAATTAATACACAAAAAAGGTATAGGGTATTGCCCTGATTTCATTACCATCGACAGCTCTGATGGCGGCACGGGAGCGGCCCCACAGCCACTTATGGATTACGTTGGTATGCACCTACGGGAAAGCCTACCAACAGTGGTTAATATTATTACTTCTTACGGTTTACGGCCTTATATCAAGATTATTTCCTCAGGAAAATTGATCGTTCCTGGAAAAGCGGCTTGGGCTTTGAGTGCGGGAGCGGATTTTGTTGTCTCAGCACGAGGCTTTTTATTTTCGTTAGGCTGTATTCAAGCATTACAGTGTAATAAAAACACTTGTCCTACAGGCATTACCACTCATAATACGGATTTACAGCGTGGCCTAGTGGCAGAAGAAAAAGCGATTCGGGTTGCCAATTACGCACAGGAACTTTTGCACAGTATTGAGATGATTGCTCATTCTTGTGGTGTCAAAGAGCCAAGAGAGTTAACCAGAGAACATGTCCGCATTATAGAAAATCAGAGCCGTTCAACACTGTTTTCTGAAGCGAATCCAGTTCCGAATGTTCAGACTGAATACATCAATATTATGTCACCACCTTCTCAAGGTGCTTCAACACCAGTAGAAGAGCGCTTGCAATAGCGCTTTTCTACGGCACGTTATTTTTTGATCGTATCTTAGTTTTCTAGCTTGTCTATATTTCCTTTTATTAGGTTCTCATTTTTTATCTGAATTTAACTATGGAGTACGCTTTATGATCCCCTTTCTTGGCCGTGTTGATGAGCGAGAACAAGCCATGTGGATAGAAAGGTTATCCAACAATATGCCAGATGAAACGATAGTTGCTTTTGCAGATTTAACGGATGCACAGAAACAAAACTGTGAAATCGCCATTGTAGCTAATCCTAACCCTCAAGATTTACTGGCACTTCCTAATTTAAAATGGATTCATAGTTTGTGGGCAGGTATTGAGCGCATAATGAACGAGTTAGTTTCACCTCCTTTCGCTATTGTCAGATTGTCAGATCCAGAGCTGTCACAGGCCATGTCTGAAGCTGTGTTAGCTTGGACTTTGTATCTTCACCGTGACATGCCAACATACGCTCGCCAACAGCGTGAGAAATTATGGATAGAGCAGCCTATGATAAAAGCGCAAGACCGAAGAGTCGGTGTTTTGGGATTAGGGGCTTTAGGTCGTGTTAGTGCGCAAAGGCTGGCGCAGAATGGTTTTTCTGTTGCAGGGTGGAGTCGCAATCCAAAACAAATTGACGGTATAAACTGCTTTTATGGTGAAGATGGCTTGGCATCATTGCTGAGTCAAAGTGATATACTTGTATGCCTTTTACCTTTAACGCCAGACACTAGAGGTTTGTTGAATGAGCAGAGTTTGTCTCATTTACCAGAAGGCGCTAGCATCATTAATTTTGCGCGTGGTCCTATTATTGATGATCAGGCGTTACTAGCAAAGCTGGAAAAAAGGCACCTATCTCACGCAGTGTTAGATGTTTTTATGCAAGAGCCTTTACCTGAGCTGCACCCATACTGGGCAAATGCTAATGTGACGGTATTACCTCACATATCTGCTCCAACGCATCCCATGAGCGCGAGTAAAACGGTGGCTGAAAATGTGCGGCGTTACCGATTGGACGGAACGCTTCCGGCGTTTGTGAATCCGGAGTTAGGCTATTAGATATTGATGAGTAGAGTTGGTATCGATAAGATTCTTAACTATTTGTATTTGATAAACTGAAACAATGGAGAAAAGCATGCCACATTGTATTTTGGAATACAGCCAGAATTTAGAGCAAGAAGTGCCACCTGCGGAATTACTTGAGGCTGCGAAGGAAGCCTGTGTCGCATCTAATTTATTCTCCGTGGAAGATATTAAATTACGAAGCAGTGCTTATAAAAGCTTTACTACTGGCGGACAAGAGGATGCTTTCATACACGTGATGATAAGACTCTTGTCGGGTCGCACAAAAGAAGAGAAGAAGCAGTTGTCCACTTTGATGCTGAATGCTTTAACAGAGTTTTCATTAAAAGATGTTAGCTTGTCTGTTGAATTATGCGATATGGATCGTGATACTTACGCCAAAAGAGTTGTGTTGTCTCAATAACTGAGGCTTGTCTAAAGTCGTTAATGTGGCTTATGTCACTCGATAAGGTTTCAAATAATGAAAGCCATAGTCTATTCGATGGTATTATTTCCTAGTTTGCTTTTGGCTCAAACCGAAATAAACACGCCGGATTATATTGCAACGGAATCTGCTGAAAACGTGGCTGTTGCTGAGGAAGAAGAAACGTCTTTTTCCCCAACAGAGCCTGCAGTGCCGGAGTCCATTTCCAAACGAGCTGAGAAGGCTAAAGGCTTATTTCAGCAGCGAGTAGATAAAGAAGTCGTAACAGTAGACAACCCATTCGTTTTAACACCTCATAAACCAAACTATTTCTTACCTATTGCTTATACTTCTAACCCTAATAACAGAGCTTTCTTAGGGGACGATGAGACTGAAAGCCTGCAAAGCGTGGAATTTAAATTCCAGTTGAGTGTGAAGTTTCCCGTTGTTTACGATGTTGTAGGACGTAATTCCAGCCTATGGTTTGCCTATACTCAACAAGCTTTCTGGCAAGCTTATAATAGTGATATTTCAGCGCCTTTTCGAGATACGAATCATGAACCAGAAGTCTTTATTGTAGATAAGCCAAAGAATGGTTTTTTAGGAATTAAGCCTAGTTATATTACTTACGGTTTTAATCATCAGTCGAATGGCCAATCCGGTGATCTTTCTCGATCGTGGAACCGGTTTTACGTGGATTTTTTGTTTGAGAAAGGCAATACCGCTTTTTCCTTTAAGCCTTGGTATCGTATTCCTGAAAGCTCAGACAATGACGATAACCCGAATATAGAAAGATATTATGGTTACGGTGAGCTGAGTGTCATCCATGTTATTGATGATTACAGTATTGATTTTATACTGAGGAATAATCTCAAAGCGTCCAATAATAAAGGTGCTTTGCAGGTTGGTTTTAACTTCCCTTTGTGGGGTAAAACTCGAGGTTACATCCAATATTTTAATGGTTATGGTCAATCATTACTTGATTACAATCATCAAACGCAATCTTTAGGGATTGGCATTATGTTGTCGAATTGGCTGTAATTTAATCGTCTTTGCATTGTTATTGAAAAGGTTTTGTCATCATATTGTCATTTTCTGCTTCTAAGGTGTTTATAAATCTAACCTAGGAGCTATAAAATGAAATTGAAGTTTTTACCCGTTACAACAAGTTTAGTAGCACTAACTCTTCTAACGGCTTGTGGTAATGAGTCTGTGAAAAGTGGTGACACTGCGTCTGTTGCTGAAGCGATATCTTTAAACAATGAAGACTTATATGAAGTTCATCACGATGGTCGAATTCATATTTTTGATGACCGCGCAACATACGAAAGCTTCCTTGAAGTAGGTGAGACTTCTTTCCGTAAAGTTCATATCGGTGAAGGGCCAAAAGGTGAGACGCTTGTTTTCGGTTTAACAAACGAAGACAAGAAGAAAACATCAGGCATTGCTTCTATGGATATGTATCATGGGACGTTAGAAGGTGCTACGCCTTTCTACGGTGAAATGCGCGTTGAAGGCCGTATTTTTGTTTTCTCTTCTTTGGCTGAAATGAACAACGCTCGTTTGGTTGGTGAAGTGCCATTACGTTATACAGAAATTGGTGCTGGCCCAAATGGTGAAACTGTTGTTTATGCGTTAAACAGCAACAACAAGAGCGTTAAACCTGTTGCCATAATTAAGAAGTTCCACAAGATGAATGATCTTTAAGAAGGTGTTTACTTCAAACTTTGAGCTTGAAGTAACGACAAATGATGCCTCGCTTTATGCGAGGCATTTTTGTTTAGGTGGCATGTCATCAAGTTGTCATTTAAGTGCAACCTGACTGACATTTTACTCGTCTATGTTTGAGAATAAGATAAACAGCGAGGTGATGGCATGAACATACTTCAGAATATACATGCATTTGATGTACAGACTTTTTACTGGTTTATGGCTCGTAAACACAGAGCGAAATTAACCAGTATTGGGCGTGCTATTTCATTTACAGCCGATGGCCCTCTTTATGCCGCTGCCGCAATCATGTTTTGGTTTTCGGGTTATGAAACTCTAGTCACCGTTTTAGCTTTTGGTTTCTTGCTTGAGCGTATTGTCTATTTTGTTTTAAAGCGTGGTTTTAAGCGTAATCGTCCAGCTGATGCGCTTGATGACTTTCGTAGCTTTATTATTCCGTCTGACCAGTTTTCTTTTCCATCAGGCCATACGTCAGGGGCTTTCTTTATGGCGTATTGCCTAAGCGAATGGTTTCCAAGTTTTAATGTTATTTTGTATTTTTGGGCGGCGCACGTTGGCTTGTCGCGTATTTTTTTGGGTGTGCATTTCCCAACAGACACAGTGATTGGGGCTTTATTAGGAAGTGCCTGTGCGGCCTTTATGATTGGAGTTCTGGTATGAAGATTTTATATGGCGTTCAAGGAACAGGAAATGGTCATATTACCAGAGCAAGAGCCATGGCTGCTGAAATGAATGCGGCTGGTGTAGAAGTTGATTTTATTTTCTCCGGTCGTCCGCCTGAAGATTATTTCGATATGTCGGTATTTGGCGATTATCGAACCTTTCAAGGGCTGAGCTTTGTTGCTCGTAATGGCAAGCTGGATTTATTGGCGACTTGTCGAAATGCGAATTTCTTTAGGCTCATTCGAGATATCCGCTCATTAAATCTTCGTGGTTATGATCTGGTTATTACAGATTATGAGCCTATTGTTGCTTGGGCCGCAAAATCCCAAGGTATTCCTTGTATTGGGTTTGGGCATCAATACGCTTTTAAGCATGACATACCTCGTTATAAAAAGAACTTTATTGCACAATGGATTATGTCTAATTTTGCGCCAGCTGCGATTCAGCTTGGTGCTCATTGGCATCACTTTGGCTACTCAATTTTACCTCCGTTAATTCACAATGAAGAAAGACAAAACACGCCAGACTCTATGGACGTGCTTGTGTACTTGCCTTTTGAAAACAGTGAAGACGTCATGGATTGGTTGGAAGGTGTGCCGGATTATTCTTTCAGATTGCATTGCAAAGACATTGAGCCAGGTGTGTATGGCAAGGTTGAAGTTTTTCCATTTAGCCGAGAAGAGTTTCAGAAGAACCTGAGCGAATGTGAATCTGTTCTTTGTAATGCGGGTTTTGAACTGAATTCTGAAGCGTTGCAGTTAGGTCGAAGAATATTGGCGAAACCGCTTAAAGGACAAATTGAGCAACATTCCAATGCCATTGCCTTGGAGCAATTAGGTGTTGCGAAAACAACAGAGACTTTAGATTCTGGGATTATTCAAGAGTGGCTGGAAACTGGTCGAGTCGTGCAGATCTCTTACCCTAATGTGGCTCGTGCTGTGGTTTCTTGGTTGCAATCGAGCAACGATGTGAGTGTCTCAGATTTGTGTGAATCTTTATGGCAGCAAACGCCAAATGTGCGTGGAATTGATTTTAAATACAGCCAAAAATCGGCATCACTAAATACAAAAAACGTTACAGCATAATTTTTTGCTGTAACGTTTTTTTATTTTTCTTCCTTTCTTAAGCGTTCAGGTTCTGTTTAAAGAATCCAATGGTTCGCTCCCAAGCAAGCTCTGCATTATCTTCTTGATAACGGCCTGTCGAGTCATTATGGAAGCCGTGATTCGCTTTCGGGTAAACATAAGCAGTGTAATCAACTTTGTTGGCTTTCAGTGTTTTTTCATAGCTTGGCCAAGTTGCATTAACTCGATCATCTAATTCCGCAAAGTGAATTTGTAGCGGTGCTTTGATTTTATCAATATTAGATTTTGCTGGCGTGCCATAATAAGGCGCACCGGCATTGATTGTGTCTGGCATATTTGCTGTAAGAGAATTGGTTAAGTAACCACCAAAGCAGAAGCCAACCATGCCTACTTTACCCGTACTGAACGCGTGGTTCTTAAGTAGAGTTGCGGCATCTTTAAAGTCTCCTTCAATTTTGCTGCCATCTAGTGTTTTTTGCATTGCGCGACCTTCGTCATCATTTCCTGGGTAACCACCTAAAGGAAACAAAGCGTCAGGTGCTAAAGCGATGAAGCCAGCTTTCGCCAAACGACGAGCAACATCTTCAATGTATGGGTTCAAACCGCGGTTTTCATGAGCCACTAAAACAGTTGCGGCTTTATTGTTTGCATCAACACCTTTTGGAACAACTAGGTAGCCGCGCGCTTTACCGTGTCCGTTCGGCGAGTCAAATTCTACGTAGCTTGCTGTAATGTCCGGATCATTAAAAGAGACTTGCTCTGCTAACGCGTAATTTGGTGTAAGTGCTCCAGCAACGACGGATAGGGTTAATCCTGCTACGCTTAGTGTGCCAAGGCGAGATAGGAAGGTGCGACGGTCAATGTCTCCATGAGCATATTCGTCGTACCAATCAAATGCTTCTTGAGGGATGTCTTTTGCCGATAAAGCAAGGGCCGTTTTTTCTGTTTGTAAGCTCATTTCAACTCCTTTGTACTTTTTCTACTTTAAAGTGGGTAGTCATAAAGATCTTCGAACGCTTTCTTTAGATGTGATAGTTCAAAATTAGTTCAATCATTACGATGCAAAATAAATATTAGATGACTTTTTGGGTATGAGTAGAATCTTTTGTGTAAGGATATAATTGGTTTAAATATGGACCAGGCATCAATCCCTTTTCGTGTTTTAACCGTAAAAACAAGGGGGACGGTGTAAATTGACAAGCATCGTTAATACAAGCATTAAGAGCTTGAGCGAAATGAACGGATGAATTAATGGAGAAAGATGGATGACGCTTAAAATGCCAATAGTTATCACTGGCGGAGGGCAGCGCATTGGCTTGGCTTGCGCAAAAGCGTTGGTTGAGCAAGGTTACGATCTGGTTGTCACCTATCGTACGATGCGAGAAAGCATTCAGCAATTGGAAAAACTAGGAGTGGATTGTATTCAAACGGATTTTTCGACTCAGAGCGGTGTAGATAATTTCATTAATAAGGTACAAACTGGCTATCAAGCGCTAAGAGGCGTTATACACAATGCATCAGAGTGGGAGTCGGAAGGCACAGATTTAGACACTGCTTTATTGATGGAAAAAATGTGGCAAATACATGTATTTTCGCCTTACCGTATAAATCTGGCCTTTGAGGCATTATTATTGGCGGGATTTGAACGAAGTGGCGCTGCTGATATTATTCACATGACAGATTATGTCGCAGAAAAAGGCAGTAACAATCACATTGCTTATGCTTCCAGTAAGGCAGGCTTGGCTAATTTAACCTTGTCATTTGCCAAGCGTTTTGCACCGAAAATAAAAGTGAACACAATTGCACCGTCACTTCTCATGTTTAATGAAGAAGACGATGAAGAGTATCGTCAAAAGGCGCTCAATAAATCATTGCTGCGTAAAGAGCCAGGCGAGCAAGAGGGTGTGCAAGCTGTACAATATTTATTAGATAGTCGTTACGTGACAGGGCGAACCTTGTCTCTCGACGGAGGTCGGCATCTGGTCTAATGCACCAAATGCGACTTCTTTTTGAATGCCTCTGTGTCATGTGACAGGGCCAAGCAATTTAGGATACAGAAATGAACACAGCAGAATCAAATAATGTAACAACTCTTGGCCTATCCGATGGGGCGCGAAAAGTTCGTGACGCCCTAATCAGTAAGGGCTTAGAAACCCCGATGATTGATAACGGCTTATCCAGTGAAGAAAAGTATCAGCGTATCAAAAGTGCCTTTGAAGATGTGGTGACGACTTTGGGTTTGGATTTAGCTGATGATAGTTTAGCGGAAACACCTCATCGCATTGCCAAAATGTACGTGAAGGAAATCTTTTCTGGTTTGGACTACACTCAGTTTCCAAAAATTACAGTGATTGAAAACAAGATGAAAGTCGATGAAATGGTAAAGGTCAGCGACATTAGTTTTACCAGTACCTGTGAACACCACTTTGTGACGATTGACGGGTTGGCAAAAGTGGCTTATTTACCTAAAACAAAAATCATTGGTTTATCAAAAATTAACCGTATTGTTCGTTTCTTCGCACAACGTCCTCAGGTTCAAGAGCGTTTGACTCAGCAAGTATTGGTGACATTACAAACCTTGTTGGAAACCGATAATGTCGCGGTCACTATGGATGCGGTTCATTATTGCGTGAAATCGCGTGGTGTTATGGACGCAAGCTCTTCGACTCAAACGACAGCGCTTGGTGGATTATTTAAGCGTAGTGATAAAACTCGTAGTGAGTTTCTTGCTCGATAATGGTTTGATGACATCCGTGGAACGAAAAGCCTTTCAGAAGGCTTTTTTTGTTGCTGTATAAATAATAGAAAGGCGAACACAATGACAGATAAGAAAACAGTTTGGTTTCCTGCTAAACAGAATGGCTTTGGATGGAGTCGCCCAACTGCTTGGCAAGGTTGGTTTGTACAAATGTTTTATCTTTTTTCGGTCGGTCTAATTAGCTTTTTTGTAGACCCAAAAGAGGAACTTTCTACATGGTTAATATTGGTGTCTATTAGCACTGTGATTCTGCTTGTGGTGTATTACGTGAAAGGTGAAGCACCTAATTGGAAGTGGAAAAAAATTGATAAAGAAAAACGTCGATTATTTAAATAGCCTCTAAAGTTTATCTTAAAGTCTTGTCTGGTTTCTTTAGATATAGCCTATCTCGTCTATCTTTCATAACCTTAATAAAGTGACATTAACGCATTAGGTGGTCGAGAATATGTTACTTTACCAGCCTTATTGAAAGTCAGCGACGAATTATCTTTACTTGGCTTTTGGCTTGATAAAACAAGGGACTCACATTGACTACTACGGATAATAACACTTCTTTTTCTGAATACCTTTCACGTGGATTATTGCTTTTTTGCCTTGTTGCAGTCGGCATCGGTCAATCTTTTATCTTTACTTCTTTGCCGCCAATTGGTCGTGAAATTGGTCTGGCTGATGTTCGTATCAGCACCTTGATCACGGCTGGTGCGGCGACGTTTGTTGTCGCCGCTTTCTTTTGGGGAGGCATCATTAATCGAATCGGTCGTGTTCGTTCAGTCATTATTGGTATGAGCTGCTATGCGGTTACCATCGGAATGACTGGCTTTGTATTGCATGAAGCGTTAGAGCGCAACATGTCGGCCGAGCAAACCTACTATTTTGTCTTTGCGTTGCGCATGTTATTTGCCTTGGGAATTGCTGGGATTTTACCGTCCGTGCAGACTTATTTGATTGCGCACACAGACATTAAGCATCGTAGTGCAACCATAGCCAAAATAGGTGCATCTTTTAGTGTGGGTATGATTTTAGGGCCAGCATACGCATCTTTGCTAAGTGGATTAGGTTTAACTACACCGTTTTATATTATTGCTTTTCTGGCTGGTGGCGCCGCTGTATTGGCTTCATTTTATGTGAAAGACACGAAACATGTTCGTCAATTTGAAAAGCCTCCTGCCATTAACTGGTTTAAAGAAAGAGTTGTGCCATTCTTAGGAATGTCGACCTTGGTGATTCTTTCTATTACCGGCGTTCAGCAAATTATGGCCTTTCTGATCCAAGACAGATTCCATTTGGATGTGGCTGCAACTACAAAGCAAGTTGGGTTTGCCATGATGACGATGTCTTGTTTCAGCATTTTTGTGCAAATGATACTTGTGCCGAGATTTCAGCTCGGCGTGATTACTTTAATCTTCACAGGCTCAAGCATTGGTATATCAGCGCAGTTGGCGTTTATATTTTTAGATTCCTATGCAGGTGTGCTGTTTGCTATGGGCTTGTTTGGTACAGGTGTCGGCTTTTTGTTTCCAGGTATTGTGACGGCGCAAACCTTGTTGGTGAAAGACGATCAACAAAGCCGCTTGGCCAGTATGAATGCTTCGATGCAAGGGTTAGGAGCAGCGTTAGGTCCAGTCGCCTTGGCATCTTTGTATCAAGTCGGACAGCTAGTGCCATTCTTTGCCTTAATTTTTGGGTTACTGTTGATATTATCGATCTCCAGCTACTGTAAATCAAAGCTAGGTTAATTCGATCAAAGATCTGAGCGGCTCTTTCTTTCGAGGTGGCAATGGTCTACGGACACGAGATACCAACCTTGCTTATCGCATGGGGTGAACTCTAGGGTCGAGTCTGGATGAATTGGTATTACATTCAAACTGCTCATTCTGTCTTCGATGGGTATAAAAAATCAGATATTGACTGTGAGGCGCATTAAGGTTGCGTTAGAGCATTATCAGCAAACGAAGAATAGGCTTGTGAGCTGCAATACTAATCCAATGGGCTTTTTCTAGCCTTTTTAAAAAGCCAGTCCCTTGGCTTTTTCGTTTTCTCAGTTTCTGAGTTGTTACACCTTCTAACTTTGATGTGTTTTATTGACTCATTTCTTCATATCACTCATGAATATGTTTCTTATTGGAAACTTTTTGTCGTAAGTGATGATTTTCTTAGCTAGCTATTCTGCTAATGTACTTATGATGTTCCATGGGGCGGTGATAGAGGATAAGGCATGGCAATCAGTTTATTTGATCTTTTTAAGGTAGGTATAGGTCCTTCTAGCTCTCATACAGTTGGGCCAATGGTTGCTGCGAACCAGTTTGCTTATCAATTGCTAAAAGGTGAGTTGCTGAAACAGGTATGCAGGCTAAAAATAGATTTATATGGTTCTCTAGGCGCGACGGGCAAAGGGCATGGTACAGGAACGGCTGTATTGATGGGGCTGGAAGGCGAGCTTCCGGAATCTATTGATCCTAGTTTGGTTAGTGAGCGTGTTGAACGTATTAATCAGACATCGCAGCTGAGCTTACTTTCAAAGCACAATATTTCTATAGATGTTGCTAATGATCTTATTTTTCACCGTATTGATCGCCTTGATTTTCATGCTAATGGGATGACGCTAGCCGCCTTTAATCAAAACAATGATGAAATCCATAAGGCGACATTTTACTCCGTTGGTGGTGGATTCATTGTTGAAGAAGATGAAGAGGGTAATGTTGCTTTAGTTGAAGATACGACAGAGCTTCCTTATGTTTTTCATGATGCAGCGACGCTTATTAAGCTTTGTCGAGAAGAAGAGAAAAGCATTGCTCAAATCATGATGGAAAATGAGAAAATCTGGAGAACAGAAGAAGAGATAAAGCAGGAGATTTTGTCGATTTGGGCCGTGATGAAATCCTGTGTTCAGCAAGGTATTCACAATGAGGGAATCTTACCTGGCGGTTTAAAGGTAAAGCGTCGAGCCTCTAGCCTTCATAAAGATCTCATGAAAAAAGCGAATATGGATATGATTACACCTTCTCTCGGGGCAATGGATTGGGTGAACCTTTATGCGTTGGCGGTAAATGAAGAAAATGCTGCAGGAGGACGAGTTGTTACGGCACCAACCAATGGTGCCGCAGGTATTATTCCTGCCGTTTTGCATTATTATTGGGATTTTTGTCCTCGCTCTAATGATGAAGGTGTTATTGAATTTTTTCTAACGGCTGCGGCTATTGGCTTTCTCTTTAAAGAAAATGCATCCATCTCTGGAGCCGAAGTCGGGTGTCAGGGAGAAGTTGGTTCAGCTTGTGCCATGGCTGCGGCAGGTTTGGCTGCGGCTACAGGAGGAACGCCAGAGCAAATTGAGAACGCGGCTGAAATCGGTATGGAGCACAATTTAGGGCTAACTTGTGACCCTATTGGTGGATTGGTGCAAGTGCCATGTATTGAACGTAATGCAATGGGAGCGATGAAGGCCATTAACTCTGCGTCTATGGCATTGCGTGGTGATGGAAATCATTATGTATCGCTAGATAAAGTCATTAGAACCATGCGAGATACAGGAAGAGATATGAATGATAAATACAAAGAAACCTCTCGCGGTGGTTTGGCTGTGAATGTGATCGAGTGTTGATGCTTTGTAACGATTTATTGTTTTTAATAAAAGCGCTGTTAAAGGCGCTTTTTTTGTTTGTATATGCCTTGAATATTTGAGGTTTTTAGGTCTTTTTATCTATAAAAAGCCCGTGTAGAATGACGCCAAAATTGTGTTGCAGAAATATGACAAGCAATGGCTAAGATGTAATATAGCCCCTTTTGGACAAGTAGGCTGTTAATAAAATTTTATTAATGGCCCTTGATACTGATTAATTCTATGAAGAAGAGCCCTTATGGATCTTACAAATACCTCAAAAAAAAGTGCAGCTTTGGCTAATGGTCATGAATATATTCGTGTTCTGATTGCGTTAGCGTTTGTTTTAGCTGTCGGCTTTTATGCTACAACCAATGGAGTGGAAGTTTCTAATATATCTATTTTAGCCATCGCTGCAGCGATTGGTGCTTACATGGCGGTGAATATCGGTGCAAATGATGTAGCGAATAATGTGGGGCCAGCAGTAGGGGCAAAAGCTTTATCCATGACTGGCGCCATTGTTATTGCGGCAATTTTTGAAGCTTCTGGTGCTTTAATTGCGGGTGGTACAGTTGTTGGTACAATTAAAAACGGAATTATAAATCCTAACTTTATTGGCGATTCAGGCATCTTTATTTGGGTCATGATGGCGGCATTATTGGCAGGAGCGATTTGGCTTAACTTAGCAACGTATCTTGGTGCTCCTGTTTCCACAACGCACTCGATTGTTGGCGGTGTATTAGGTGCTGGTATTGCTGCCGGTGGCTGGGATATTGCGAACTGGGACAAGATGACAGCCATTATTGCTAGTTGGGTAATTTCCCCATTATTAGGCGGTATTATCGCGGCACTTTTCTTAATGTACATAAAGCGTGCTATTACATATAAAAGCGATATGATTGCTGCAGCTAAGAAAGCCGTTCCTTTGTTAGTTGGGGTCATGGTTTGGGCTTTCTCTACTTATTTGATTCTTAAAGGCCTAAAGAAAATCTGGGCTTTGGATTTCGTAACAGCAGCAATGATTGCTTTCGCGATTGCTCTAACGGCTTATTTCGTTGTCCGTCCTATTGTTGATAGAGCAGCGGCAGCACTTGAAAACAACAAAGACTCCGTTAACAGCTTATTTACGATTCCATTAATTGTTTCTGCCGCGTTATTGAGTTTCGCCCATGGTGCAAATGATGTTGCCAATGCTATTGGGCCATTAGCTGCGATCAATGAAGCTTTGTTAACGGGCGCAGTTACGGGTAAAGCAGCCATCCCACTGTGGATTATGATCGTTGGTGGAATAGGTATTGCTGTTGGTCTTGCTTTATTTGGTCCTAAGCTTATTAAGACGGTTGGTTCTGAAATTACAGAGCTAGATAAAATACGAGCATTTTGTATCGCTATGGCGGCAGCAATTACAGTTATTGTTGCTTCTCAATTAGGCTTACCTGTTAGCTCAACACATATTGCTGTTGGTGGTGTTTTTGGTGTTGGCTTCTTGCGAGAGTATCTAAAGCAGTCTTATGAGAAAAAGTTGAAATCTATTGTTGCTCACTCTGAATCTGCGGGCCATGATGGCTATCAAACTCAAGAGTTCGTGAAACGTTTTCAGGATGCTGATGTTGATGAAAAACGTTTGATCTTGAAAGAGTTGAAAGAGGCTCAAGCATCTTCGCCGATTTCATCTGCTGAGCGTAAAGGATTGAAAAAAGCGACGAAGAAAGAGTTAGTTAAGCGCTCTGCACTATTACGGATTGCTGCAGCTTGGGTTATTACTGTGCCTGCGTCCGCAACACTTTCTGCTATGTTGTTTTATATGTTGCTTGGTTTCTCTGTTTCTCGTTAAACTTTGCTGTATTAAGAGTACAAAAAAAGACCAGCTTGTCTGGTCTTTTTTTGTACTCCCGTTCTGCTCTGTGTTATATATAAAAATTGCTTTTTCAAATGTCTAGGGATAAAAGCTTAATAAGCTGGCGGCCTTTACGGTTTGAAGACGTATGCGTTCGATTACAGATAGGGCTTGTATAATGTGAAGTAATTTTTTTCGCATTATTGTATTATGGCTCGTTTAATATCCTTTTGTATTATCCAGTTTGCAATATTAAGGTAAACATTCATTCAATGACTGCGGTTAGTATCACTGTACTTTTACTTGTTATAGGCGGATTTATAGTCTTCGCCATTGTATTGCAGCTAAAAGAGCAGGCAAGATTGGCTAAGTTGCGAAAAATAGCCGCTTTGAACAATCAATTACGTCAGGTGCGTCGTTATTTAGATGAAATGCCTCCACAATACCAACCAAAAGACATGCGTTTGTGGTTATTTTCTCGCATGCTTCAGCTTCACGATAAACTGTTGGCGTTACAGCCAGATACTACTTTGACTCGTCGGCGAAGTCATCTTGCTGAAGAAATAGAAGAGTTCCAATCAAGTAAGCAAAAGCGCCGTGCTAAACCGATGAATGATGAGGTACTGATTGTTGAAGTGAAGCGATTGTTTGATTCTTTTGAGACGTTTTTGACTATGGCACAAAGAGATAAAGAAATCGATTCCGATTTAGCTTATCGCTATATTCAGCTTATGAACTTTTTTAAGTATAAAATTAATGCTGATCATTATGCTTATCTTGCTCGAAAAGACTTTCTGAGCGGAAGAATAGATAAGGCGTTAGAGCAATACAAAGAAGCTTTGTCTCAGTTATCACCATTAAAAGACTCTGTCCAAGCGCAGTCTGCAATTCTAAAATTAAAAGATGTTATTCAAGAACTAGAAGAGAAGTTAGCTCTGCAGAAAGCAGAGAAAGAAATGAGTCAAAAAGCAGAAAATGAAAAAGAAGAAATGAATGATGAATGGAATAAGTTTATTGAAGATTCTGACTTCAAAGAGAAAAAACGTTTTTAATTTGTGTGAATTGAACTTTTATTTGAGATAAGGATATTGTGTGAACCTCGCGCTTCTTTCTGCTTTTATACCTACTTTCTTTTTTGTTTCTGTCACGCCCGGTATGTGCATGACTCTTGCCATGACGCTTGGTATGACGATCGGCATTAAACGCGCACTTTGGATGATGTTTGGTGAGCTTGTTGGTGTTGCTACTGTTGCTACTTTATCTGCTATTGGCGTTGCAGCTTTGCTTTTAAATTATCCGAATATTTTTCTCGTTTTAAAATACTTGGGCGGCACTTACTTGGCGTATATCGGTATTCAAATGTGGCTATCTAAAGGCAAAATGGCCATTAAAATGGAATCTGAAGAAGAGCCAGCCTCTCGTATTGATTTAATCTCGCAAGGCTTTGTAACGGCTATTGCTAACCCTAAAGGTTGGGCGTTTTTTGTGGCATTGTTACCGCCTTTTTTAGATGCGACTCAACCACTAGCTAGTCAGTTAGTCATATTGATTGGTGTGATTCTCATGCTTGAATTCAGCTGTTTACTTATCTACGCAGCGGGCGGTCGAACGCTCAAGTCTTTGCTTATGCAAAGTGGCAATGTCCGCATAATGAACCGCATTGCTGGAACGTTAATGATTGGTGTCGGAGCTTGGTTAGCAATAGGCTAGCTTTTTGAGCTTAATTGATCTAACGCTTTGCAGTGGATCGTCTTGTTCTCGCTTTTGATGTGCTGCTTGAGGGTTTCGATGCGGACTTTCTTTTACCTGTTGAGCGCTTTGAAAAAGCTTTTTTAGCAGGTGCCGGTAAATGTTTCAATGAAGCTGAAGACAAGCTTTTCGAGGCGTCTAACAATTCTATTAGATTGCTCTCTAAATGGGACATAAAGTTTTGGTAGCTCATTTCCCCAAGGTTGATTCTATTTAATGTAGATTCCCACTGAGCTGTCATGTCAGGCGTGACCAATTGGCTAGGTAAGCAGCCTACAAACGCTCGGCCTGTTTCACTAGCGTGTATTTGTTTCCCTTGTCTGATTAAGAATCCTCGTTTAAATAACAATTCAATAATGCTCGCTCTTGTGGCGTCTGTTCCCAGTCCATCCGTGTCTTTCAAAATGGCTTTTATGTCTTTATTTGTGACAAAGCGGCTAATTCCTGTCATTGCTGAAAGCAAGGTAGCATCAGTAAAAGCGGCTGGCGGCGTGGTGACTTTGTCATGAATAATTCCCTCATGACACCAAAGCGAATCGCCTTTTTGGAGTTTCGGCAATTCATTTTGTTCTTCACCGTTTTGCTCTCTTTTATTGTTCGAGCTTGATTTCTGAGGAAGCAGTGCACGCCACCCAAAAGAAATTGGTGTATTACCTTTTGCTTCGAACTGACCTCCAGCGATATTGAGTTTGATATAAGAAGCGAGGAAATCATAATCGGGATAGAACTGCATTAAATATTGGCGAGCAATAAGCCCAAATACTTGCGATTCGATTTTTCCGAGAGAGCCTGCTTTATGAGCTTGGCTAGTTGGAATGATCGCATGGTGAGCGGTAACTTGTTTGTCATTCCATGCTTTGCTGCGTATTGCTGGATTTGCATTCTCAGCACCTTGTGCAAGTTCTGTTGTGGTCTTACCTAACGAGTTTAAAATACCTTTAGCGTCTTTGTGTTGAAGGCTTGGTAAATAACGACAATCTGACCTTGGATAAGTGATCATTTGATGACGTTCATACAAGGTTTGGCAAGTATCCAAAACTTGTTGAGCAGATAACGAGAAAATCTTCGCCGCATCGATTTGAAGGCTAGATAAATTATAAGGCAAAGGAGGCGCTTGCTTCTTTTGTTTATAGCTCGCCTCAATAACATCGGCTGGTTGGTTGGTGATACGCGTTGCGACATTGACGGCTAGAGCTCGATTTAGAACGCGGTTTTCTTCATCGATATACGGTTTGCAAGCTTCACTCGGCAGCCATTTTGCTTGAAACCTTACTTTTTGATCTGTTTCTAATTGAGCCCAGACTTGGAAGTAATTTTTCGGAATAAAGTGCTCTCGTTCCTTGTCTCTCGTCGCTACAAGACCCAATACTGGCGTTTGCACTCGACCAATGGATAGAACACCTTGATAGCCAGCTTGTCGGCCTCTAATAGTATAGGCTCTGGTAAGGTTTAAACCAAATAACCAATCGGCTCTGGCTCTTGCTAAGGCTGAACGAGAAAGAGCTGCGAACTCGCTGTTTGGGCGTAAGTTGTTTAGCGCTTTTTTGACAGCGCTTGGTGTTAGGTCATTAATCAGGAGGCGTTGAGTATTTTTCAGTTTGAGCTTAGGTACTTTGGTGAAATGGATCACCTCATCAACTAATAGCTGACCTTCTCGGTCTGGGTCACCTGCATGGACAAGATGTGTTGCCTTTTTAATGAGTTTCTTTAAAACTCCTAGCTGTTTTTTTGTGTTGGTTTTTTCTTGCCATTGCCAGTCGGTTGGGATGATTGGTAGATGATCTAGGTTCCATGATTTAAAAACAGGATCATATTGATGAGGCTCAGCTTGCTCGAGCAAATGCCCAATACACCAGCTAATACAGTCTCCATTAGGCAACCAAATACAGCCGTCTTCTTTTTTCTGTGGTGATGGGAGGGCGGCCGCGATGGCGCGAGCAAGGCTTGGTTTCTCTGCAATATAAAGGATCATGAATATTCTTACTGTTTATATATACAGTAAGTGTATCGAACAAATATAATCTTGACTAGAGTGGCGTTGCTTTATTGGTCCGCTGAGAGAAATGAAAGGTACGTCTGTTTAGCTTTTTATTTTCTGATTTGTATTCACCACTATCGTATTTGTTTGGTGTGATGTACTTGAAACATTATCAAGTTGAGGGCGATCAATGTGGTTTGCAAATAAAAAGCTACTGATAGCCGATAAAAATAAGAAGCTGATGAATAGCATGCCCCAATAGTCAGAAGATTTTTTGCTGACTCTATTTTGTATGGTTGCTGGTATAAAACGCTTCGTTTTCATAATGGGTTCCTTCACCTAATGAATTTATTAAATGATAATGCATATCATTTAATAAATCTATCGATATAATATAAAAAATATTAATCCAGCAGCGGTAGTTTAATGGTTTTGAAAAATAAGCCCATGTGATTCTGGCTATGTTACAATTTGCGCTCAATTTTATGTGTAACGAATAAGAGAGTGTAAACATGTCAGAACTGTCGTTCGATTCGAATGAAGCAAAAATCGCATACGGTATTGGTCGCCAAATTGGTGATCAATTACGTGGTAGTGACCTTGGAGAATTATCTCTAACGCATCTTTTTGCTGCGATTGAAGATTCTTTGAGTCAAACTGAAATGCGCGTTCCAGGTGAAGAATTGGAAGCAGCTTTTGCAGAACTTCAGCAAAAAATGGAAGAAAAAGCTCGCGCTGGATCTGAAGAAACAGTAAAAGCAGGCGAAGCATTCCTTGCGGAAAACAAAGCAAAAGATGGCATTCAAACAACGGAAAGCGGTTTGCAGTTCGAAGTTCTTGAAGAAGGTACTGGCGCAACTCCTAGTCTTGAGTCAACGGTTCGTGTTCACTACGAAGGTCGTTTGATTGATGGTCAAGTATTCGATAGCTCAATTGCTCGTGGCGAGCCAATTGAATTCCCGCTAACTGGCGTTATTGCTGGTTGGACTGAGGGGCTTCAGTTGATGAAAGAAGGCGCGAAATATCGTCTAACAATTCCAGCTGAATTGGCTTACGGCGCACAAGGTGCAGGCGCAATGATTCAGCCTTTCTCTGTTCTACAGTTCGATGTTGAGTTAATTGCTGTTGTTTAATTAGCGATTTAGAACGAAAAAAACGAGCTTTCTAATACAGAAAAGCTCGTTTTTTTATGTCTAAAAAACAATAAATTGAACTTAAGAGCAAGGGTTAGCTAGATTTCCCGCTCCATTCGAACATGCATTTTTCCTGCTTCCAGAAAAATTTTTCCGTCAGAACGAAAGTTTTGCTTTGTGTAAAACTGCTGGGCATCGACTTGGGCATTGAGAAAAACTTTTCTGAGTCCCATTTCTCTTGCGACTTTAATGGCTCTAGTCATCAGCATTTCACCGTAGCCTTGGTGTCGATAAGCTGGCAATACTGCTAAACGCCCTAATTGACCTTCTTCTGTTAGCCGACAAGTTCCCGTTGGTACGGCTGTCGTACCAAAGGTGACAAAGTGAATGGCATCTTCATCGTGTTTATCCCATTCGTCTTTTGGGTCGATGCCTTGCTCAATAATAAAGACTTGTTTACGCACAAAAGTTATTTGGTCTTTGCTGCTGTTCCAGTCCGAAGTTAATACCTTCACTTTGTTCTCCTGTTTTTATTCTGGCACGATGAGTTCAATAACACCTTGTTGGCGAATAAAAAATCGCACTAGCGGCTCTAAGTCATTGTTTTGGCTTAAGTCTAAACCAGAAAAATCAAATTCAACCTGATCTGTAATTGCTTGAACGAATGGGGCTAATTCATTGTCCAGATTCATGCTTTCACCATTGCAGAAGACCGTCATTTGATTTTTTTTGTTATCGAGATAGTAGCAAATTCGAGCGTCGCCTGGGCGAATAAAGGTGTTACCTTGAATTGCATTGTTAAAGGCGACATCTAATTCTTGGGTGTTCAACGGCGCGAGAAATTCTGGGTACTTTGTTTCACTCATGGTTTCGCCTAGCCAGTTTGCGAGTAGATCTGGCTGGCTAATCAGGCGTGTTAGTTGAGCTTGTAGATAAGACACATCGTCTTCACTGATGTGTGAAATATGTTCCCGTGCTTCTGTTTCAGGTGCTGAGAAGCGGTCTTTGGCGTTTATTTCTTCGCATAATTTATCACGAATGCCAGTGAGAGCGTCCTGCATGCTTGGTGCACGAAAGCCAACTGAATAAGTCATGCAGTCGTCATCTAAAGCGCGTCCGTTATGGGCGAAATTCGGTGGTAAATATAAAATATCGCCGGCTTCTAGTTCCCAATCTATCTCTGGGTTTACTGGGAAATTATCTAAAATATGCAGTGAGATATTCGCAAGGGCAGAGTCTTTGTATTCCTCTGGCGCTAGAACTTGCCAGCGGCGCTTTCCAGAAACTTGAACTAAAAAAACATCATATTGATCATAATGTGGGCCAACGCTACCACCTTCTGTAGCGTAGCTGATCATCACATCGTCGAGTCGCCAGCTCGGTAAAAACTGAAATTGTTCTTTGAGTTCTTGAACTTCTGGTACCCAATGATCGACGGCTTGAACCAGCAGTGTCCATTCTTTCTCAGGCAGAGATTCAAAGTCAGACTCTCGGAATGGGCCTTGTTGTGTTTCCCAAGGTGCGTTGCCATTTTCGATAACAATACGAGATTCCACTTCTTCTTCCATTGCCAGACCAGCTAATTCATCCGCGTCTAATGGCGCTTCAAAATTGGGGAGTGCAGCACGAATTAATAATGGCTTTCTTTGCCAGTATTCATCTAAAAAAGTCTGTGCTGTCATGCCGCCAAGAATGGTTAAAGGCGTGTTCATATCTGTCATAAAGGTCTCGAAATATAGTGTCTTATAAGCGTTTTGTGGATCTTAAATAAAAAGAGCCGATGAATCGGCCCTTTTTTATTGATAACGAATTTTAGTTAAAAATCAGTCACGGATTGCTTTGGCTTGAGCAACCGCATTACCAATGTAAGTCGCTGGTGTCAGCGTCTTCAATTCGGCTTTGGCTTGCTCTGGCATGTCTAGTGTATCAACAAACGCTTCGATTGTTGCTTGGTCGATAGTGCGACCACGAGTCAATTCTTTTAGTTTCTCGTATGGCGATTCGATACCGTAGCGACGCATTACTGTTTGAATTGGCTCAGCCAAGACTTCCCATGCGGCATCCAAGTCTGCGGCTAGGCGAGGTGCATTAATTTCTAATTTACTGATGCCTTTTAGGGTCGCTTGGTAAGCTATCAAACTGTGTGCTAAGCCAACACCAAGATTACGTAGAACCGTCGAGTCGGTTAGGTCGCGCTGCCAGCGAGAAATAGGCAGCTTTGCGCTCAAATGGCCCATAATGGCATTCGCAATGCCCAAGTTACCTTCAGAGTTTTCGAAGTCAATTGGGTTGACTTTGTGCGGCATAGTAGAAGAACCGATTTCACCTGCAATGGTTTTTTGCTTGAAAAAGCCCATTGAAATGTAGCCCCAAACATCACGATCAAAGTCGATCAAGATAGTGTTGAAACGAGCAATGGCATCGTACAGTTCTGCGATGTAATCGTGTGGTTCAATTTGTGTTGTGTAAGGGTTCCAGGTTAAGCCCAAAGACGTGACAAACTTCTCAGCGTGCGCTTGCCAATCCACATCAGGGTAAGCGGAAAGGTGTGCGTTGTAGTTACCGACAGCGCCGTTGATTTTGCCTAAGAACTCTACGTTTTCGATTTGCTTAAGCTGGCGGCTGAGGCGCGCAGCGACGTTCGCCATTTCTTTACCAACGGTAGAAGGAGAGGCTGTTTGACCGTGAGTACGAGACAGCATTGGTTGCTCAGCGTGTTCAATCGCAAGATCTTGAATCGCTTTAATCACATTGTTCAGCTCTGGAGTAATGCCTTCTTCTAGTGCTTCACGCAGCATTAATGCATGTGACAAGTTGTTGATGTCTTCCGATGTGCAGGCAAAGTGAACAAATTCAGAAATAGCCGCTAATTCCGTGCTGTCAGCCATTTTGTTTTTGATGAAGTATTCCACTGCTTTTACATCGTGATTGGTTGTTTTCTCAATGTCTTTGATGGCTTGAGCATCCGCTTCACTGAAGTTGTCAGCCAATTGGTCTAATACGGCGCTTGCTTGAGTGCTAAGTGCAGGCACTTCAATGATTTGTGGGTGGCTGGCAAGCGCCTGTAGCCAGCGAACTTCTACAATCACTCGCATACGCAGCAAGCCGTATTCGCTTACAGAGCGACGTAATACGTTTGTTTTCGAGCCATAACGGCCATCGATAGGAGAGATTGCATTTAAGCTAGTTAATTCCATTGAGATAACGCCTCGAGCATGGTTTTCAGGGAGCCGCTATTATAGGCAAAAGAGGCGAGGTAATACAGGGAGTTGAGAGTGGTATGGGCATAAAAAAGCCCAGACTTCGTTTAAATGAAAATATCTAAACGTCATCTGGGCTTAGTGTTACTGAAACCTCTCTAAATCGAGAGAAGGTTTAGTCTTACAGTGTCGCTAAAGCTTGGTTGAATGTTGCGCTTGGGCGCATTACTTTTTCAACCGCGTCTAGGTCAGCATGGTAGTATCCAGATAAGCCAGCAGGCTTACCTTGTACTGCAGCCAATTCAGCAACGATTGTGTCTTCTTTCTCTGTTAGCTCTTTTGCTAATGGCGCGAATTTCGCAGCAAGATCCGCGTTGTCAGTTTGCGCCGCTAACTCTTGAGCCCAGTACATTGCTAGGTAGAAGTGGCTACCACGGTTGTCGATACCGCCAACTTTACGAGAAGGAGACTTGTTAGTATCTAGTAATTTGCCCGTTGCTTTATCTAGGCATTTCGCTAGTACTTTTGCTTTCTCGTTGTCGTTCTTGATGCCAAGCTCTTCAAAAGAAACCGCCACAGCCAAGAATTCACCAAGAGAATCCCAACGTAGGTAGTTTTCTTCTACAAGTTGCTGAACATGCTTAGGAGCAGAACCACCAGCACCTGTTTCATACATGCCGCCGCCATTTAGCATTGGAACGATAGACAACATTTTCGCAGACGTACCAAGTTCCAAGATTGGGAACAAGTCAGTTAGGTAGTCACGTAGGATGTTACCTGTTACTGAAATCGTGTCTTCGCCACGAATGATGCGTTCCATTGAGAAACGCATCGCTTCGTTGTAAGGCATGATGCGAATGTCTAGACCTGTTGTGTCGTGATCTTTTAGGTAAAGCTCTACTTTCTTACGAAGTTCGTTATCGTGAGAACGGTCTTCTTCTAACCAGAACACAGCTGGTGTGTCAGATTGACGAGCACGAGTAACGCCAAGTTTTACCCAGTCACGGATTGGAGCGTCTTTTGTTTGACATGCACGCCAGATATCGCCTTTTTCTACCGCATGCTGCATAAGAACGTTACCTTGAGCATCTACAACACGCATTGTGCCAGCTTCAGCGATTTCAAATGTTTTGTCGTGAGAACCGTATTCTTGTGCTTTTTGCGCCATCAAACCAACGTTTGGAACCGTACCCATTGTTGTTGGGTCGAATTCACCGTTTGTTTTACAGAAGTTAATAGTCTCTTGGTAGATACGAGCGTAAGTGCGATCAGGAATAACCGCTTTTGCATCATGTGCTTTGCCGTCACGGCCCCACATTTTACCAGAGTTACGGATCATCGCTGGCATAGAGGCATCAACGATTACGTCACTTGGTACGTGTAAGTTAGTGATGCCTTTGTCGGAATCAACCATCGCCAATTCTGGACGCGTGTTGTAAACATCTTGAATCGCTTGTTTGATTTCTTCTTGTTTTGCTTCAGGAAGCGTTTGGATCTTGTCGTATACGCTGCCTAAACCATTGTTTGGGTTAACGCCGATTTCTTTAAACAATTCGCCGTATTTTTCGAATACGTCTTTGTAGAAAACCGTCACAGCATGACCGAATACGATTGGGTGAGACACCTTCATCATGGTTGCTTTCAAATGCACAGACCACATGATGTTGTCTTCTTTCGCTTCTTGCATAGACGCTTCAAAGAATGCGCGTAATTTCGTGCAGCTGATGTTCATGCTGTCTAAGATTTCGCCTTCAAGAAGAGGAAGCGATTTCTTCAGTTCAACAGAGCCGTCTTTTTTGACGAATTCAATGTTCACGGTTTGAGCCGAATCCATAGTCACGGATTGCTCAGAAGAGTAGAAGTCTCCATCACGCATGTGATCTACATGAGAGATAGACGTTTTTTTCCATTTGCCCATTGAATGAGGGTTCTTACGAGCAAAACCTTTAACTGCTGCTGGTGCGCGACGGTCAGAGTTACCTTGACGTAGAACTGGGTTCACCGCACTACCAAGTACTTTTGCATAACGCGCTTGGATGTCTTTTTCTTCGTTAGTTGTTGGGTTTTCTGGGTACTCAGGAAGCCCGTAACCTTGTGCGTTTAGTTCTTTGATTGCCGCATTAAGCTGAGGCAAAGAAGCACTGATGTTAGGCAGCTTTACGATGTTTGCTTCAGGAGAGGCTGTTAAGTCACCTAAGAATTGAAGGCCATCTTCTACTTGCTTATCGGCAGGAAGAAGGTCAGAGAAGCCTGACAAAATACGGCTTGCTAAAGAGATATCAGTGAGTTGTAGTTCGATATCTGCTTCTTTTGCAAAAGCGCCAAAGATAGGAAGCAAAGAAGACGTCGCTAATGCTGGTGCTTCATCAGTCAACGTGTAGTAAATAGTTTGTTTTGACATGTAATTCCCCTAACGTTTCAGACTGCTTAAATAGACAGTCCATTGAATCTAAGGTGACTTTTAGCCGCCATTCCCTAGGTTTTAACTGGTTGTGCATAAAATCTTGCACAGGTTAAAAATTTGTTCAACATAGTACCTAAAAAACCAAGGTAGAGATATTGGCTCTAAGATATACTCAAAATTGATTTCAGTTATCCTATGGATTTGTTCTCTCTAGCCTAGCTAAAATACGTGATTAGCTACGAGATTCTAGTGCTTTTAATAGTGTCTTTCTTTTAAAAATCAAATGCCAGCGTTTACCACCTAGCTGACGCCACAACATAGCGGCGCGAATACCAGACATTAAAAGAGTGCGAACTTGATTAGCAATGTGTGGCTGTTGTAAAAAGCGACTATCGCCTTGTACCTGGATACGGAAAGGCAAAGTGCTTAGTGTTTCTTGATACATGCCTGAAATAGCAGCAATGATGTTTTCGTGAAGTAGGCTATCGTAATGGGCTTTCTTTTGCTCTATTTGAGAAATCTTTTCGCCAATAGTGGACAGCATTTGTGGTGTTTTAGCGAGCTTGCTTTCAAGGTGGACTAAGCTGAGAGCGTATCGCAATGTATCAGGGTTCACGCTACTGCGATCTTTGCTTAATGCTTTTCTAGTGACGTTACGACCAAGTGATAAATTGCTCTGGCAATCCCACTGTCCACCATAGATATCTTCAGTGGAAGGTGCGTTGACGAGCAAGATACTCTCGATCATGGGTTGTAAAGAGGCATTATCGACCTTTCCTGTCTTAGCTAAAATCGCCACCAATTCTGCTGCTTGAAACACAGCAGAGAGTGCAATAGTTTGTTCTTTTTCTTTGCTAGTCACGTGATATGTTCTCTATTTATTAAAGGCGATGTTGATGATGCCGCCACCTAAACACAATTCATTTTGATAAAAAACAATGGATTGTCCTGGGGTAATGGCTCTTTGTGGTTCAACAAAAGATACTTCAATTTGGCCTTTTTCATTCAGATATACAGTACATTCTTGATCTGGCTGGCGATAGCGACATTTCGCTGTGCAAGTCATAGGCAAACTTGGCGTTTGACGTGCAACCCAATCAAAGTTCTCTGCAATTAAATGTGTTTTATAAAGTGATTCATGTTGGCCTCCTTGAGTAACAATAAGCACATTGCGCTTGAGGTCTTTTTCTACCACGTACCAAGGATCATCAGAGTAATTCGCCAAGCCACCAATGCCCAGCCCCTGACGCTGGCCGATAGTGTGATACATCAAGCCATGGTGACGAGCAATCACATCACCTTCAAGTGTTTCTATGTTGCCCGGTTGAGCAGGCAGATATTGCTCCAAGAAGTCTTTAAAGCGACGTTCTCCAATGAAACAAATGCCTGTGCTGTCTTTTTTGTTATGCGTGACGAGACCAAACTCTTCTGCGAGGCGGCGTACTTCGGGTTTTTCCAATTCGCCCACAGGGAAAAGTGTTTTGGCTATTTCGTTTTTCCCTACTGCATAAAGGAAATAACTTTGGTCTTTATTGCCATCTAAACCTTTTAATAAAAGAGGCTCGCCATCTTTTTCACCACGGCGTACATAGTGACCGGTAGCGATATAATCGGCACCTAATGCTAAGGCGTATTCTAAAAAGGCTTTGAATTTAATTTCTTTGTTACACAGAATGTCAGGATTTGGTGTTCGGCCGGCTTTGTATTCTTCTAAAAAGTGCTCGAATACATTGTCCCAATATTCGGCTGCAAAATTTGCTGTATGAAGCTTTATGCCAAGTTTGTCAGATACCGCTTGGGCATCAGCAAGGTCTTCTTTAGCGGTACAATATTCTGTGCCGTCGTCTTCGTCCCAGTTTTTCATGAACAAACCTTCGACCTGATAACCCTGCTGCATCAGAATCAAGGCAGATACAGAGGAATCAACACCTCCTGACATGCCTACAATGACTTTTTGTGTATTATTTACGTTCTTTGCAGCACTGCTTTCTTTCATGACCAATGGTTACTCATAAGACGGTTTGGTAAAACGAAGAGGCTGGGGAAGGTACGAACAAGTCCACTTGCTTCAGCGTGTGGATAAATCTTTATTATTCGAGGCAAGCTTCGCAGTCCAATATTGAACATATTGTCAAGAAGCTTAACAAAGAATAAAAAGAGTTTAGCCCACGCCCTCCGCGTCTTTCAGAGAAACAGCCTCTCTGTGTTAAGAGTGATTGAAAGGTATTAACATTCCTGCTCACTCTTGCCTTGATAGACGGTTTCTCTGATAAGACTGAAGTTTAGAAGACTTAATCGCACCTTCCCTAGGCCTCAGATAAATGTAATTGCCATTATTGTATCACTTTCTCTTTATGGATAGGTCTAAGAAACTCATCAGAGATAAAGGATAAAGGTAATATGGGGTTGCGAAGTGAATCTTCAATGCATGCTTTAATTAATGGGCTACGATGAGGCAAAGTCATAATTTCATCTTGTGTTAGCCAATGACTAGAGTCTATGTCTGGATCAAGTGTTTTGTTTGCTTCTTCTATTGGTTCGCAAATGAAGCAAAGTCGATGATAGGTATCGGCTCCTTCAAATGGTGTAAAACTGTATAAACCAAGCAAACCGATAGGTTTCACTCTCCAGCCAGATTCTTCTAACGTTTCTCTTACAACCGCCTCTATTGCACTTTCATTATTTTCTATGTGACCGGCGGGTTGGTTGAGTACCAGTTGTTTGTCTTGCCACTCTTTCACCATTAGATATTTTGTTGGTTGATTTTGAATGTCTTGTTTGACTAGGGCGGCGACGGTGAGATGAGGTAGTCTTTCTCTTTCTTTGTTGTTCAAATTCAATTACCTGTTGAGTAAGTTTTGCAGTTGGTTCTATGTATTGCCACTCACCAACGGCGATATTATCTAACGTGTAAGGCCCAATAGCATAGCGTATTAAACGTAAAGTGGGGAAGCCGACGGCGGCTGTCATACGGCGTACTTGGCGGTTTCTTCCCTCATGAATTTGCAGTGCAATCCAACTAGTCGGAATGCTTTCTCTGTGTCTGACTGGTGGTGTTCTCGGCCAGATTTTAGGTTCTGCTATATGCTCTGCTTGAGCTGGTTTAGTTAAACCATCTTTGAGCTCGACACCTTGCCTTAGTTGATTAAGTGCCTCGTCAGATATATCTCCTTCCACTTGCACCCAGTATGTTTTGGGCATTTTAAAAGTCGGAGAAGCAATAAGGTGTTGGAGTGCTCCTTGGTTAGCGAGTAACAATAATCCTTCAGAGTCATAATCCAAACGCCCAGCAGGATAAAAATTAGGCGCTTTTATATAGGTGGCTAGTGTTTCTTTATCACCTTCTTGTGAGAACTGGCTAAGAACTTTAAAAGGTTTATTAAGCAAGATTAGATTGGAAGACATGCGTATAAGCTACGATCAAGTGTGTTCGTTTAATTAGGTGTTGCTGATATCAAAATACCAAACTAAGACACCTTACCCTTCGTGTTGGAAGGGTAAGGTAACAAATTCGAGTTTGGATAGCGATGAGGCTATTTGTTTACAGTAGTATTTTTATGCCGGTTGGCTGCTTTGTGTGGAAGGCTCCTCTGTTAGGCTGATCACCGGATTAATTGCTATGGCGTGTAAGCCTCGTTCTCCAGGTTCAACGCTAAAGGTAACTGTTTGGCCTGCTTTTAAAGTTTTATAGCCTTCTACATTGATCGCTGAATAATGAATGAATAAATCTTCATTAAAATCTTCCGATACGATAAAGCCATAGCCTTTAGCATTGTTAAACCACTTCACTGAGCCTTGATGCATTGAGTCACTCCTTATCCACTCTAATCGCTGTAAAGCGTTTAATTTCTATTAATTTGAGCTATTAATATGAGAATTTCACTCATAAAGATTGATTGAACATATGATAGTCCCAATAATGAAGGTAGAAGTCCTTTTGGAATTTGTAAAATCTAAGTGGTAGTCTGTAATACAAAATACGACGTATAAGCAGTAATGAGTCAAATTTGACGTATTACGTGAAGAATTTTAGCCTCAGAGGCATGGGATGATTGTAAATCAACAAATTAGATTAGTATCAGAAGATGACGAGCAACGTGGCAACACGAATATTGCGATTGCTCCAGAGGAAACAGAGTTAAAACCACCTTCCATGTATCAGGTGGTATTATTTAACGATGATTATACGCCAATGGATTTTGTCGTATTTGTTCTACAGCGTTTTTTTTCGATGGATGGGGAGAAGGCTAATCAGGTAATGTTAGAAGTGCATCAAAAAGGAAAAGGCGTTTGCGGTGTTTATCCTTTTGATATAGCAGAAACGAAAGTAGCAATGGTACAGCAATTTGTGGAACAGAATGAGCACCCTTTAATGTGTGACTTGGAAAAAGTCGACTGATTCAGAGTGAGGGAATAGCAATGTTAGATAAAGAACTAGAGCAAACCCTAAACACAGCTTTTAAAGCGGCGCGTGACAAACGCCATGAATTCATGACGGTAGAGCATTTACTATTAGCTCTGATCAATAACGACGCTGCCTCAAGCGTCCTTCAAGCGTGCGGTGTAAACTTAGATGTTCTAAGTAAGGAATTGGAAGATTTTGTAAACAGTACAACACCCTTAATTCCTGAAGACGACGAAGAGCGTGAAGTGCAGCCAACGCTTGGTTTTCAACGTGTTTTACAGCGTGCTGTTTTTCATGTGCAGTCGTCTGGTAAACGAGAAGTGACGGGCGCCAATGTGCTGGTGGCGATTTTCAGCGAGCAAGAAAGTCAAACAGTTTACTTGCTAAAACGTCACGGCGTGGCACGTATTGATGTGGTGAATTACGTTGCTCACGGTATTTCTAAAACAGGCGATGCTTCCCAAGAAGCCGAGCAAGATGAAGACGCAGAAGATACTAATACAGCGCCTTTGCAAAAGTTTGCAACTAACCTTAACGAAGAAGCGAAAGCTGGAAGAATCGACAAATTGATTGGTCGTGAATACGAAGTAGAACGAGTAATACAAACACTTTCTCGTCGTCGTAAGAATAATCCATTGTTGGTAGGTGAGTCTGGAGTAGGTAAAACGGCCATCGCTGAAGGTTTGGCTAAGCGCATTATTGATGGGCAAGTGCCGGATGTGATCTCTGATGGCGTGGTTTACTCCTTGGATCTTGGTGCTTTATTGGCAGGTACAAAATACCGCGGTGATTTCGAGAAGCGCTTAAAGCAGTTGTTGGGTGAATTGAAAAAAATGCCCAATGCCATTTTGTTTATTGATGAGATTCACACCATTATTGGTGCTGGCGCGGCATCAGGTGGCGTAATGGATGCTTCTAATTTATTGAAACCTGTGCTGAGCTCCGGTGGCTTGCGCTGTATTGGTTCGACGACTTTCCAAGAGTTTCGAGGTGTATTTGAAAAAGATCACGCCTTGGCTCGTCGCTTCCAGAAAATTGATGTGAATGAGCCAAGTGTTGATGATACTTATCAGATTTTAAAAGGCATCATTGGTGCGTTTGAAGAGCATCATCAAATCAAATATGAAGAGCCGGCCTTATTAGCGGCAGCAGAGCTTGCTCAGCGTTACGTGACAGATCGTCATATGCCAGACAAAGCGATTGATGTGGTTGATGAAGCAGGAGCTTATCAGCGCCTACAGCCAGAGGACGTTCGTAAGTCAGTTATCACGGTTCAAGAGATTGAAGATATCGTTTCTAAGATCGCCAGAGTGCCAGTTCGAGCGGTTAATTCTGATGACCGAAAAGTTCTGTCCAATCTTGAGCGCAATCTGAAAATGGTAGTGTTTGGTCAAGATGACGCTATCGATTCCCTTTCTGCTGCGATCAAACTGTCTCGTGCAGGCTTAAAAGCAGAGCAAAAACCCATAGGCTCTTTTTTAATGGCTGGGCCGACAGGTGTTGGTAAAACAGAAGTGACGAAACAGCTTGCTAAGCAGTTAGGCTTGGAGTTGATTCGTTTTGATATGTCTGAATATATGGAGCGCCACGCGGTATCTCGTTTGATTGGTGCGCCACCAGGTTATGTTGGTTTTGATCAAGGCGGCTTGTTAACCGAGGCTGTGACTAAGAATCCTCACAGTGTCGTTTTACTTGATGAAATAGAAAAAGCACATCCCGAAGTCTTTAATTTGCTGCTGCAGGTTATGGATCACGGTACCTTGACGGATAACAATGGTCGTAAGGCGGATTTTCGTAATGTGATCTTGGTAATGACGTCCAACGCTGGAGCAGAGGAGTTAGCTCGTCGCTCGATTGGTTTCTCAAATCAGGATAATTCAACTGATGGTATGGAGGTGATCAATCGTACCTTTACACCAGAGTTTAGAAATCGCCTTGATGCTGTGATTCAATTCCAGCAACTTGATGAGCGTATTATCTTTAGTGTGGTGGATAAGTTCTTGGTTGAGTTGCAGGTTCAGTTAGATCCTAAAGGCGTTATGCTGGAAGTATCTGACACAGCAAGGGGATGGTTGGCTAATAAGGGTTACGATCGCCAGATGGGCGCTCGTCCAATGGCTCGAGTGATTCAAGAGCATTTGAAA
This sequence comes from Marinomonas sp. 5E14-1, assembly GCF_039939215.1. Lineage (NCBI taxonomy): Bacteria > Pseudomonadati > Pseudomonadota > Gammaproteobacteria > Oceanospirillales > Oceanospirillaceae > Marinomonas > Marinomonas sp. 5E14-1. The sequence goes on from NZ_JBDXMW010000015.1 coordinate 46,282, forward strand.
AAACCATTAGCAGATCAAATCTTATTCGGTGATTTACATGATGGCGGTCATGTTAAAGTGTCGCTGGATGAGAAAAGTGATGAGCTGAAATTCGAAGTAATAAAAGAAGCTGTGGTTCATTAAGTAATAATATCACCGCTGAACATAAAAAAACCGGACAATTCAGTAAGATGAAATGTCCGGTTTTTTTATGTTTTCAATTTAGATGTTTGCTGCTGGTTTAGCGTAACTACTAAATTAACGAGCTCGGTAAACGATACGGCCTTTCGTAAGATCGTAAGGTGTTAACTCAACTTTTACTTTATCGCCAGTCAAAATACGGATGTAGTTTTTACGCATTTTTCCAGAAATATGAGCAATTACAACGTGTCCGTTTTCTAGTTCGACACGGAACATGGTGTTAGGCAACGTATCAATGATAGTGCCTTCCATTTCTAAACCTTCTTCTTTTGCCACAATATGTGTCCTATGGTGTTAACTTGTATATTTAGTAGACGCCGACCATGGATTACTCGAAGGTCTACAGGAAAAGAAATTCATGTTTTTCTTATCCAATTGAGCGCTAAATTTACTAATCATAAAGTTTAATTTAGCGACGTCTGAATTTTGATCGAGCATATTTTGCCTAAAAAAGCATCGTAAGGCAAACTTAGTTGTTGGGTTTTCTTGTCTCTTTTCTGGTTAAATTGTCCATTTCTCTGTTTTTTGACCAAGCGTTATAAGCTCTGAATTGGTATGAGTGTTGGGTGTAAGCTGCTGTAAAATTTCTACAAAATTCTTTCTTGGCATTAATTTAGCGCCAAGAGATAGCAGATGTTCAGATTCAACTTGGCAGTCTATTAATTCAATGTCGCATTTCTGAGCTAGCTCACAGAAGGTTCTTAAAGCAATTTTTGATGCATTCGGTGCAAGTGAGAACATTGATTCACCGAAAAATACTCTTCCTATTGCGACGCCGTAAAATCCGCCTACCAATGTGTTGTCCTGCCATATTTCAATAGAATGGGCATAACCAAGGTGGTGAAGTTCAGAATAAGCGGTTTTTATGTCTTCTGATATCCAGGTTCCTTCCTTATCTGCCCGTAAAGAAGAGCAGTGACCAATTACGGTTTCAAAGGCTTTATTAACAGAAAATTGCCAGTTGCCTTTTTTAACCGCCTTTTTTAAGGATTTCGAAAAATGGAATTGTTTAGGAGTAAGTACGCACCTTTGTTCAGGGTGCCACCACAAAATAGGATCTGGGTCGCTGAACCAAGGAAAAAAGCCTTTACTGTAAAGGTGTATTAAGCGTGTTGACGATAAATCACCACCTATAGCAGATAACCCCTCTGGATCTTGTAATGCCTTATGTGGAAGTGGTGTGTCGTAAGGCGATTCAGTTAGCAATATTAGTTCTGGTTGATTATCTTCTGAAGGTGCTTGCACTGAAGTGGGTTCCTAAAGCTAGTTTGGGATCAATGACGTGTTTTTTTAGGTGAAATAAAAACTCAGGAAAATTATACAAAAAAACTAAAGATATTTATTTATATTCCGATATATCAATTAAGCAAGAAAAGGTGCTGAGCTTGCAATAAATTGACACATTATCAAGATGGATTCTCGTGATTGTGTAGGAATAAATCAAGGGAATGACTTTTTTTTACTTTTATTGAGTGTTTTTCGATCAGAAGGGAGCATAAAATGAAAAAAAAAAGAAAAAAAGCGCAAGGAACGCTTGACCAGTACCTTGAAACTTGGTTTTAATCGATACAGTCCTAAACTGAAATTTGAAGTGACCTTAGAGTTACTACATTAGGAACTGCAGAATAACTAGCTTTTTTGGCATTTGTCACAAAAGTGAAACTGATTGGTTTTAAGATACATGAGTCGTTGATTTAACAACGTTTCTTAGGTTGACAGAAACTTATCAAATCGGTCTACAAGGCCACATAATATAATATAAAGGGGAATCTTGAATGAAAGCTATTAAACTTGCTTCTGTATTTGCAGTATCTGCTGTTGCAGCTGCTGTTTCTACTACTACTATGGCTGCTGAAGCTGTTTTTTCTGGTACAGCGGGTATTGAGTACACTACAACTGATAAAGCTGATACTGTTGACGGTACTGATCTTAGTGAAATCGAGCTAGCAGTTGACACTGGTGTTGTTTACGCTGAGCTTGAAATCGCTGGTACACAAGATGATGAAAACGTTGATATCGGCCTTGAAAAAATTTACGTAAAACAAGGCGCTGTTTCTTTTGGTCGCTTTGATGGTTCTGTTTCAACAGGCGCTTTCATGGGTGCTCTTGATGAGCAGTTTGGTGGTGTAGATCTGACAACTACTGGTGACACTGATGATGCAGGTGTTCGCTACAAAGTTACTCCTGAATTTACTGTTGCTGTAGAAGCAACAGATTCTACTGATACTGAAGATTCTGATATCGGTGTTGCTGCTTCATATGTAACTAGCTTTGACAGCTTTAAAGTAGGTATTTCTGGTGGTTCTGTTGGTGATGCAAACTCAGTTAACGTTGGTGTTGCAACGACTGCTGGCCCACTTACACTTTCTCTTGACTATGGTGTTGGTGCATCTGGTGCTGAAGGTGAGACAGATATTGAGCGTTTAACTACTACCGCTACTTTTGCAGCTACTGAAGCATTATCTTTCGCAATTGAAGTCGTAAGTGATTTAGAAGCAGAGCAGAGTGGTTCTTACTTTATCGCTCAATACGCTGTAGGTGACTTGACTTACTATGTAAACGGCTACCGTGGCGCTCTTAATGATGTTGACTCAACAAATGTTGGTGTAGAAGCATCGTTCTAAGATCTTTCTATTATTAGAAATGTTTACTTAGTGTAAAAGCGAAAGCCAGCCCTTTGGGTTGGCTTTTTTTATGGTAAGCTTGACGAAATTGTCACTCTGTTTTTTTTAGAGTATGTATTTTTTCGGGTTAGCATAAAATAGGAAGGCGTGTTTTGTCAGAAAAAGCGAGTGAGTCTGGACACTCACCAATATGGAATATGTTTGCTAAACAAGCGGCGTTTATTGCAGCGCTCTTGTGTTTATTTTTTTTGGGGTTAGCAACTTACACCTATAACCCAAACGATGCCGGCTGGTTTTATTCTGGCAACGGCCAAGCGATCCAAAACTCCATGGGGCCAATTGGTGCGACGATTGCTGATTTAATGTCTGGCTTTTTTGGATCTTTATTTTACTCCCTGCCTCCTTTGTTTTTTTGGGTTGCCATTATTTTATGGCGCAATCCACACTCCCTTCTCCCTATTAATAATGCCTTGCTCTGTACGTTGGGCAGTATTTTGTATTTATCTTTTGGTTCTGTACTGTGCTTTTTGCACACAATGGGAGACTCGACCCTTCAGTATGGTGCAGGAGGGGTTTTAGGTTTAGGTTTAGGTAAATTGTTATATGGCTTTATTGGTTATGATGGCGCAACGCTGGTTAGCTTAGCTTTAGTGGTTTTGGCCTTTACCTTATTATCTCAGCTACATTGGCTGAGTTTAATGGATCGCTTAGGAGAAACTCTTTTTAGGTTTGGACTGTTTTTTCGTGAAAAGCACCTTAATCGTCAAGAAGTGAAAGCTAATAAAGAATCAGGTGTTGCTGACATATTTCTTGATTCTGAAGAGGTTGAAGAGCCGGCTATTTTGCGAAAAAGAAGAAAACAAAAGGCAGATATTAAAGTGCAAGATAATGATGATGTCTTGTTAGGTTCTCAAGTTGAGGAAGCTCAGTTAGAGCTTAATACATCAGAGCAGTTGGCCGTTGAGCAAGAAGAAATTGAAGCGTCTAAATTTCGACTATCTTCTTTGTTTTCAAGAGCTAAACCTTCAAAATCTAAAAATGAAACAACAGAGAAAAAGTCTGTCGTTCATGAAGAGCCAGACTTTGGCAGTTTAGACAGTTTGTCGTTTGACGAGCCAGACATCAACTTTGGCGACACTCTGTATATTGAAGAGTCATGGTCTGATTCTAATGCAGACCATTCAGGCGCAACGCCAGATGCGAAATCAGATGAAATAGAACCCAAAGCTACAGAGTCGGAATCAGCGACTATTACAACAGAGCAAGCGGATGCGGCTTTGTTCGGTGACGAGGCGGCGCCTTCAGGTTCTGCTGCGCCTTCGGCTCCTGCTGCGCATAAGCCAGCTTTTCGTACTTTGTCTGAAGCTAGGCAGTTGGATTCACTTGGCGGGCCTTCTTCCAACGATGTTGAAAGTAAGTCTGATCAAAAAGCCTATTCGTTGCCAAGCCGAGAAGTATTAACTAAGCCTAAACCGAAAAAAGGTGGCTACACTGAAGATGAGTTGTTGGCCTTGTCTGAACTTCTTGAACAACGTCTGCAAGACTTTGGCGTCAAGGCAGAAGTGGTAGAAGTGAACCCAGGCCCCGTCATTACACGCTTTGAGATACAACCAGCACCAGGTGTTAAGGTGTCTCGTATTACCAATTTAGCGAAAGACCTTGCGCGTTCTTTAAGTGTCATGAGTGTTCGTGTTGTGGAAGTTATCGCTGGGAAATCCACAATCGGTATAGAAATTCCAAATCAAGTTCGCGACACAGTGTACTTTTCCGAAGTAATTAACTGCGACGGATATGATCACTCATCTTCGCCGTTAACCTTGTCTTTAGGGCATGATATTTCGGGTGAGCCAGTTGTTGTCGACTTAGCGAAAATGCCTCATGTCTTGGTTGCAGGTACAACAGGTTCTGGTAAATCGGTTGGTGTGAATGCGATGATTCTCAGTATGTTGCTGAAATCGACACCAGACGAAGTGCGTATGATCATGGTTGACCCTAAGATGCTTGAACTTTCTATTTATGAAGGCATTCCACATTTGTTGACGCCAGTTATTACTGATATGAAGGATGCTGCGAATGGTTTGCGCTGGTCTGTGGATGAAATGGAGCGTCGTTATAAGCTGATGTCCAAGTTGGGTGTGCGTAATATTGCAGGCTATAACAAAAAAGTACGTGACGCTATTGAAGCGGGTAAGCCAATTGAAGATCCTTTATGGCAGCCTGAAATGGCGATGTTCTCTGAAGACGGTGTGGCGCGTACCGTACCGCACCTAGAGCCTCTTCCTTACATTGTGATTGTTGTCGACGAGTTTGCAGACATGATGATGATAGTCGGCAAAAAAGTGGAAGAGTTGATTGCACGTATTGCCCAAAAAGCTCGTGCCGCCGGTATTCATTTGATCTTGGCGACACAGCGACCTTCTGTGGACGTTATTACTGGCTTGATTAAAGCCAATATTCCGACGCGTATGGCGTTTCAAGTATCATCAAAAATCGACTCTCGTACCATCTTGGATCAAGGTGGTGCAGATCAGCTCTTAGGAATGGGGGATATGTTATATCTTCCAGCGGGTCTGCCAACGCCGATCCGTGTTCATGGTGCTTTTGTTTCTGATGAAGAAGTGCATGCGGTTGTGGAAGAATGGAAGCAAAGAGGTGAGCCAGAGTACATTGAAGACGTTGTGGTGAACCCAGAAGACTTAATGTCTGGTGGTGACAGTGAAGACAAGGATGCACTTTATGACGAAGCCGTGAAAATTGTTATTGAAACGCGTAAAGCTTCTATTTCCTCTATTCAACGCCGTCTCAAAATAGGGTACAACAGAGCGGCCAACTTGGTGGAAGCAATGGAAGCGGCTGGCTTAGTTGGGCCAATGGGCACTAATGGTCAGCGAGATATTTTGATTCCAGAATAATTATTTTACCTTCCTGTTTTACTGGAAGTGTTTGGAGAGGTAGTTTGATCAATAAATTAGTTGCTGTATGTGTATTTAGTATTTTATTTGGCTTTCAAGCGGTAACAGTGCAAGCCGAAGACAGTGTTGAAAGTAGAATCGAGCATTTGCTGGAAGGGAGTCGTGACATTGAAGGGCAATTTCGTCAGGTAACGTACGATGAAAAAGGCCACGAGCTTCAAGTGAGTAAAGGTGTTTTCTTATTAGCTAAGCCAAATCAGTTTGTTTGGGACAGTATTTCACCTTTTGCACAGAGAATTGTATCGGATGGTGCAACCATTACTGTGTGGGATGTGGATTTAGAGCAGGCAACGATTAAGCCTCTTGCGACCTCTATTAGTAACTCTCCTGCAGCGTTACTTGGCCAGCCAGCCGAAGAGGTTTTACCTAGCTACAGTGTGACGACAATGGGACCGGAAAAGTTTCGTTTAGAGCCTAAAAAAGAACAGGATTTGTTTCAAACTCTTACTTTATCTTTTAAGAATGAGGTGATTACCTCCATGAGTATTGTGGATGCTTTAGGACAAACGACTGTGATGGAGTTTCAAAACGTCGAGCAACATGAAGGTGTCGCGAAAGAAAACTTCGTGTTAGATCTTCCTGATCATGTGGATGTGATTGTGGAAGGTCAGTAATGAAAGATCTTTTCTCGGATATACCATCAAGGGCTTATCAGCCACTAGCGGCAAGGATGCGACCTTCGACATTGGAAGAGTATATTGGTCAGTCGCATTTGGTTGGCCCGGGAAAGCCATTACGTCGAATGGTAGAAACAGGTCATTGTCATTCTTTTATACTTTGGGGGCCGCCTGGAGTAGGAAAAACCACGTTTGCTCAGCTTTTGTCTCATGCACTAGACGCGCAATTTATTGAAATATCTGCGGTCATGTCTGGTGTAAAAGAGATTCGTGCCGCAGTGGATCAAGCAAAGCAGTTGCGCATGATGAACGGAACGCAAACCGTGCTTTTTGTTGATGAAGTTCATCGTTTTAATAAATCCCAGCAAGATGCCTTTCTGCCTTTTATCGAAGATGGCACTTTTTTATTCATTGGTGCCACGACTGAAAATCCTGCGTTTGAACTGAACTCTGCCTTGTTGTCTCGTGCCCGCGTATATCGCTTAAAAACGCCCACCGCAGAAGATGTTCAATCGGTTCTAGAGAAAGCCTTGAAAGACCATGAAAAGGGCATTGCTTCATACGCTTTTGAAATTTCAGAGTATTTTCTTTCTGTGTTAGCGCATGCAGCAGACGGAGACATTCGCAGAGGTTTGAATTTTTTAGAAATTCTGTCCGATCTTGTGGAGCCAAAGACAGAAGTCTCTCAAGAACAGTTGGAAGATGTGCTGGGCGGAAGCGTTAGACGCTTTGATCGAAAAGGCGACGTTTTCTATGATCAAATCTCCGCCTTTCATAAATCCGTTCGAGGCTCTTCACCAGACGGTGCTTTATACTGGATGGCACGTATGTTGGATGGCGGTTGTGATCCTTTGTATATCGTGAGGCGTTTATTGGCCATTGCCTCAGAAGATATTGGTAATGCAGATCCGCGAGCCTTACAAGTCGGGCTTAACGCGTGGGATATATTTGAGCGTGTCGGTCCTGGTGAGGGGAATCGTGCAATAGCACAAGCGGCAGTGTATATGGCGAGTGCGCCGAAAAGTAATGCTGTTTATCAGGCCTTTAATCAAGTGATGTCTGATGTGGCGTCTCAGCCAAGTTATGATGTGCCGAACCACCTGCGCAATGCGCCAACATCATTAGCGAAGAATATGGGGCATGGCGAAGATTATCGTTATGCACATAATGAAGAGCATGCTTATGCAGCAGGCGAGCGTTATATGCCAGAAGAATTGGCGGAAATGCGTTATTATCAGCCAACAGATCGTGGTTTAGAGAAAAAAATCCAAGATAAGCTGTCATGGTTGGCTGAGCTGGATGAAGTTAGTTCTCTAAAGCGTTACTAATATTCAAATAAGATCTCTCAGAAACAGTCACGGAAAAACCTATGATGTATTTTATGATTGCTTTGGGTGGTGCGCTCGGGGCGCTGAGCCGTTTTGGTGTTACCAAATGGGTCAATCATTCTTGGCAGTATTCCTTTCCTATCGCCACCATGCTTATTAATGTGCTTGGTTGTATTCTAATGGGCGTGGCTTTTGTGGTGGTAACAGAGAAAATGTCATCACTTGAACCTTATCGTCCTCTTGTTATGGTGGGTTTTCTGGGCGCATTTACAACTTTTTCGACCTTTTCGTTAGAAATTGTCACACTTATTAACGCTCAGGCTTGGCTAAGTGCCATAAGCTATTTATTATTGAGCTGCGTTTTAGGTGTTGTTGGTCTTGCTGTGGGAATGGCAGTCACTCGATTTTTCTAAATTCGTTTTTATGACGTGTTTTAAAGGGCAAATTTGCCGTTCAGGCCGTCGCATTTTTTATTTCATTGTTAAAGGATATTGTTGCAGAGATGTTAGACATTAAAGCATTACGCGCTGACCCAGAAGCCATAGCGGCTCAACTTAAAAAGAAAGGTTACGAGTTGGATGTGGCGACTTTTTCTTCCTTAGAAGAGCGTCGTAAAGGCATTCAAATTGAAACTGAACAGCTGCAACAAATCCGTAATTCGGTATCCAAACACATCGGTTTGGCGATGAAGTCTGGTGACAAAGACAAAGCGGCCGAATTAAAAATAGAAACAGCAACCTTGGGTGATGATTTAAACGCTGCAAAAGAGAAACTAACAGAGATTCAAATCGCAATGGATGCTTTGCTTGAAGGCATTCCAAATTTGCCTCACGAGTCTGTGCCAGAAGGTAAAACTGAAGACGATAATGTTGAAGTGCGCCGTTGGGGACAACCAAAGACTTTTGAGTTTGAGCCAAAAGATCATGTTGATCTTGGTGAAGCGATGGAGATGTTAGATTTTGAAGCCGCAGTAAAGGTGACGGGTTCACGCTTTGCTGTCATGCACTCTGATCTTGCTCGCTTACATCGCGCGTTAACTCAGTATATGGTTAATGTACATGTGGATTTCCATGGCTATAGTGAAGTATATGTACCGTACTTGGTAAATGCTCACTCGCTTAAGGGCACAGGGCAGTTACCAAAATTTGAAGCAGATTTGTTTAAAGTTCCAGTGGATAAAGAAAGCGGTAATAATGACCTTTATCTGATTCCAACGGCGGAAGTCCCAGTAACAAACCTAGTGCGTGATGAAATTTTAAACGACGCTGATTTGCATAAGAAATTTGTTGCTCATACACCTTGTTTCCGAAGTGAAGCGGGCAGTTATGGTCGTGATACGCGCGGCATGATTCGTCAGCACCAATTCGAGAAAGTAGAGTTGGTACATGTTTGTCGCCCAGATCGCTCTGAAGAGGTTCTGGAAGAATTGGTTGGTCATGCGGAAGCTATTTTGCAAAAGCTTAATTTACCTTATCGTACGGTTATTTTATGTGGTGGCGACCTTGGTTTCTCTGCACACAAAACCTATGACATTGAAGTTTGGTTACCAGGTCAGGCGAAATATCGTGAAATTTCATCTTGTTCTAACATGGGCGACTTTCAAGCGCGTCGTATGCAGGCTCGTTGGCGTAATCCTGAAACAGGGCGTCCAGAATTAGCGCATACGCTGAATGGTTCAGGCTTGGCTATAGGTCGTACTTTAGTGGCGGTATTGGAAAACTACCAAAATACAGATGGCAGCGTGACCGTTCCTGATGTTTTAGTGCCTTATATGGGTGGTAAAACGGTTTTGAAAAAAGCATAAGTCGTTGTTTTAAATAAAAAGGCCTCTATCGAGGCTTTTTTATTATCTATAGACAGTAGTGGGCAGAAAATATTATGACGGGCAAGGTCTATTTAATTGGTGCAGGGCCGGGCGATCCTGAGTTACTAACATTAAAAGCGCATCGCCTATTAACCCAAGCAGATGTGGTTTTGTATGATCGGTTAGTGGGAAAAGAAATCATAGAGCTGATTCCAGACACCGCTGAGAAAATGTATGTAGGAAAGGCCAAATCTCTACACAGTCTTCCTCAAGACGAAATTAATACTCTTCTGGCTTCTAAGGCGAAAGAAGGCAATATGGTGGTGCGTCTAAAAGGCGGCGACCCATTTATCTTTGGGCGAGGCGGGGAAGAGTTAGAAGAACTGATTGAGGAAGGTGTGCCTTTTGAAGTGGTTCCAGGTGTTACTGCTGCTGCAGGTTGTGCGGCGTATGCAGGGATTCCATTAACGCATCGAGACTATGCTCAATCGGTACGCTTTTTGACTGGACATTTAAAAGACGGCACGACAGATTTGCCTTGGGATGAATTGGTTCACCCGGCACAAACTTTGGTTATTTATATGGGGTTGACTGGCCTAAAAGAGATTAGTGAATCTTTAATGAAGTTTGGTATGAAACCGTCAATGCCTGTGGCGATCGTTGAGAAGGGGACAACCAAAGAGCAGCGAGTCTTTACCTCCACAATAAATACAGCTTATGACGTTGCCATGAAAAACGAAGCCAAATCGCCAGCATTGCTCATCATCGGTGAAGTAGTGACATTGCAGGATAAGCTTGAATGGTACGGTAAATACTAAGTCGATAACATTGGCTTAGTTACAAGCAATTCGCAGGTTTTGGCAATCCTGCGATTTTTGCTGCAAGCTTTGGCGGGCTGCCAGGAAAAAGAGTCATTAGATAAATGCTTCGGCCTTTTTCGGCTCCAAGCTTTTTGCTAACGGCTTTTACTAAAGGTCGCATCGCTGGAGACACTTCAAACTCATGGTAGAAATCGCGTAATAGATGAATGATTTCCCAGTGAGCTTCAGTCAATTCTAATTCCAATTCTTGTGCTAGCTGGTTTGCTAGTTCTGGCGACCAATCATTTAAGTCTAGCAAATAGCCTTCTTCATCTAGCTGTGTTTTGTTTTCTGTCATTTCTTTCTCTTTCTCTTTCTCTTTCTCTTTCTCTTTCTTTATTTTGTCTGGCGAAGTTACCAACTAATAATGGCGTTAGCGGAAAACGTCGTTTGTACCCATTCTTCGTCGGATAGTATGTTACCTAAACTCGGTGTTAAACCGTAGGCGACAGCATCGCTTTGTAAATACAGAAGCTCAATGCCTTTCGTTTCGATTAGTGATTTTAGCTGACTGTGATCTTGGCTGAGGCGTAAAATGCCTTCTTCAATGAGTAATAACTGATCGCCTTTTTTTAAGCCATTCTGCCAGATACTTTCTAATTCTGTTGGATAAGATAATTGATTAATTTGATGAAGCGTCATAATTAAAACCGAAAAACCTGTTGGTAATTTGAAAACAAAGCGTGCCATTCTGTTTGATTGAGCGGTTTAGTGCCTTGCCACAGATTGTCGCCATTGGCTTGTTTTGCGGCTTCTAGGTTGCTGGCGTGAACATAGAGGTTTTCAATGTCGTAAAATTCCAAACCGGCTAATAACTTGTGCAGGTTTTTACCTTGTTCAGCTGTGGGAGTTTGAGCAGTATTAAGCAGAGAAAGAGCTGCGCCAGACAAGAAAATATCCACTTCTTGTTCGAATGTGGCGAGAACCAGCGCCAGATCCAAGCCTTCTTTACATGATAAATTAGAATAAGGGCTGCTGCTTAAGTGAATGAGAGTCTTTTTCATTAGCCTACCTAAACTGAATGATTTTATTTGTGGTATTCATTAGGTCCACTAATGTCCCTAAGCCTTCTAACTGAAAATGCTCAGCTAATGAATGGTGTGTGAGCTCATAACGACGGCTTTCGTCTTCACTCACTACACCACGACGCACCGCCGCTGCGATGCATAAGTAGAGTGGTATATTGTACTCCTGAGCCACCGATTGCCACGCTTTAGTGAGATTAATTTCGTCTCTTGGCGGTTGGTTTAATTGGTTACCAATCAAAACTGCGTCTTCATAAAAAAATACACCTTTGATGCTGTCTGGCTGCAATGTGAGTGCGGTTTTTACAAAGCGAAGTGCCGTATGACAAGCTTTGCTTTGGTAAGGCGAGCCAGTGATAAGCAAGGTGTGTTGCATGGAATCTCTCATACTAAAACAAAAATACAGGGTTCGGTTCGGAGCAGTTTACACATAAAAAAGGCCGCAGTCAGCGGCCTTTTTTGCAATTGGTAGAGAAGACAAATTAGTCGTCGTTCGCCATACCAAGTAAAGACAAGATGCTTAGGAACATGTTGTACAAAGAAACATACAAGTTCACAGTAGCAAGGATGTAATTTGTCTCGCCGCCACGTACAATTTGGCTGGTTTGAAGCAAGATCACGGCACCTGAGAACAGGGCAAAACCTGCAGAGATGAAGATTTGTAATGCTGGCATTTGTACAAAGAAGCCCGCGACCATCGCGAACAAAAGCACAAAGAAGCCAACGGTTAAAAAGCCGTTAAGGAAACTGAAGTCTTTCTTAGAAACCAGTGCATAACCAGATAGACCTAAGAATGAAAGACCTGTGATACCTAACGCGCTCATGATTAAGCCGCCGCCGCCAGGGAGTTGCATGTAAGCGCTTAAAATAGGTCCAAGAGTCAGTCCCATAAAGCCAGTTAACGCAAATACACAAAGAATACCAAAAGGGCTGTTTTTAAATTTATGGGTTAAGAACAGCAAACCATAAAAACCAATTAGCAAAACAAAGATGTTCATGTGAGCGAAGTTCATCATCATACTTAAGCCTGCAGTGAATGCACTGAAAAGCAAAGTAAGAGACAACAAACCATAAGTATTACGAAGTGTTTTGTTTACCACTTCTGACGATGGCGCCGTAAGAGTGTCTGTATAACGCATGAGTATTACTCCTCTAGATATAAATCTTATTCTAAGACGTAATATGCGGCTGAAAGTTCCAAAGTTCAAGTAAGAACGCCCTTTCATGAGGAATAAAAGCAAAGAAATACGCAATAAGGCTATTTAGATGACAGTTTTTCGAGACAACCATGAAAATGGAATGTAACCTATTTTTAGAGTGTTGTTTTTTGTGAATGTCGGTGAAGGTTGTCGTGCTTATAAGAATGGCTTTTGGTAGACTGTCGAACTAAATGTAAGAAGCGAGATTTATGTTGGACAACGACTATTCACTACCCATATCTTTTTCAATGGCGGCTCAAATCGGGTTGGAAGAAACCGTATTACTGACCTTCTTGAATCAACAGGCGTATTTTGCGAATGCTCATGTCTTGCGTATTGAAATTGCTCAGTTGAGTGTTCAACTGCCTTTTTGGACAACCCCAATATTAATGCGAATCTTGGCAAACTTGCAGCTGAGTCAATTGCTCTCTTTTCATCGTCAAGATAACGTACTGGAAATCCATTTGCCTGCTGCGAGTGGCAATGCGCAAGAGGTGCTAAGTCATACAGCATCAAATAAAGTGGGTGTAAGCCAAGCATCTGATACAGACCCTTTAATGGATAAAATGGACCGATTGCACAAAGCGTCTCGTGAAAAAAAAGAAGAATTTACGCCGCAATCGAAAAGCTACCCTACAAAACAAACTTTCAAACAGCCAGCTGAAAAACGAGCTCAGATAGACAGACGATACAATGCGTCCTCTTCTCCACCTGTAGCGAATGATCGCCGAGGAGTGACAGATTTTGATTTGTACTTGGAGCAAAAAGAGCGCGCCCGTCAGCCAGATCAATGGCAACCAGAAGAAGCAACCTTTGAGCAAATTACCCAAGCGGGTATTACACGAGAATTTGCTTCGTCATTACAAGCAGAATTTTTGCTAAGAATTAAAGAACAGCGTAAAAACGTTAGAACCTGGAACAGTGAATTTTTTAAATACGTAAAACGTCAGTGGCAATATAAACAATCGGATCGGTCTTCATATGAAGGAACCTCAGGCAATTCAACATTTACTAAAACCTCTCGAGAACAAGTTAGCGACGCCCTCACAAACATACACGACACAGACTGGTGAGCCAGGCGCGGGGAGTAGCCGTGACTCGGGACCAAGTGAGGCGGAGCAGCAAACACGTGTTCTAGTGAATATGCTGTTCGCTCGATTTAAAGCAATTTATACTCATAAATTTGCCTCGGCTTACAGTAACTCTGATGAAGTGAAATTGGCTAAGCGCGAATGGGCCATTGCTCTAAAAGGTTTTCAAGAGCCTTTGTTGGCTTATGCGGTGGAACGCACAAAAGAAGTGTATGCGTGGCCGCCGACGATTTCAGAGTTTTTAAAACTGATCAGCACGGCTTATAAAGCTTACGGATTATCTGACCCTCGCTCTGCTTACCTTGAGGCTTGTGCCTGTCGAATTGATCCATTGACCTATAAATGGAGTCATCCAGCGGTGTTTTTTGCGGGTTCGGAAGCTGGTTGGTACAAGTTAAAATCAGAAGAAGAACGCGTTTCTTGGCCTCTGTTTGAACAAAGTTATTTAAAAATTGTAGATAAAGTCATTGCTGGCGAGCGTTTGGTGATTCCAAAAGTTGTCATGATCGAAGACAAACATACATTAGGTGTGAAGGACTTAATTACCAAAATTGCTCAAGATTTGTCTGTTGAAGAAGATGAAATCGCTCCGTTGCTTTATTACACGCAAAAAACCTTTGGCTCTGGTGTGCGATTACGTTATCGCGAAGTGAGCCAGAAAAAGCTATTGGAAATGGGATATAAAGGCGAACTTCCCACATAAGGCTGTAATACATTGGTGAGGTGGTTATGTTAAAAGTGTTGATAGTAGATGATCATGACATGGTCAGCCATGGTATTAGTCGCGTATTGCAAGATGTGAATAGCGTTGAAGTTGTTGGTGTTGCACTCTGTGGTGAGGAAGCGATTGCGCAATCAAGGGAGTTAAAACCAGACATAGTATTGATGGATGTTCACATGCCGGGCATTGGTGGTTTGGGAGCGACAAAAGAAATAAAGCGCCTTTTACCTAAAACCAAAATCATTGCTTTATCTGCATTAGACGACAATATTTATCCAGTAAAATTATTAGAAGCGGGTGCATCGGGTTATCTGACAAAAGGCACTAACACGCTTGAATTGCTAGAAGCTATTGATGTTGTTGCGAAAGGCGAACACTACATTTCCAAAAGTATTGCTCAGAAAATGGCTTTGTCTAAGTTTTCTATTGATGGGCAGGGGTCGCCATTAGGGCAGTTGTCAGACCGTGAGCTGCAAGTCGCTCAGATGATCGTTGATTGCAAAAAATCGAATGAAATTGCCGACCTCCTAAATGTCAGCCCGAAAACAGTGAGCACTTATCGTACGCGAATCTTTACTAAATTGAACATAGAAAGCGACGTTGAATTGATCCGTTTGGCGGTTCGTTACAATGTGCTTGGTATGGGTTAGGCAAAAAACGAGGTTTGTTTGAGCCATTCAGGATTTGATCCAAAACATTTTGTTAGCAACTTAACGACTCGTCCTGGCGTTTACCGCATGTACGATAGTAAAGGCGTGTTGTTGTATGTAGGCAAAGCTAAAAACTTAAAAAATCGTGTGGCGAGCTATTTTCGAGTGACAGGTCTAACGACCAAAACCATGGCTTTGGTGAGCCGAATTTACACCATTGAAATTGCTGTCACCAAAAGCGAAACAGAAGCTTTATTGCTTGAACAAACACTGATTAAACAGCATCGTCCGCCATACAATATTTTGTTGCGGGACGACAAATCCTATCCTTATATTCTCTTATCGAATCATCAACATCCTGCATTGCTGTTTCGTCGCGGCGACAAAACAGATCAAGGGACTTTATTTGGTCCGTTTCCCAGTGGTAGCGCAGTAAAAGAAAGCTTGAACACCATGCAAAAGGTATTCAAAGTGCGCCAATGTGAAGACTCGACCTACGCAAACCGCTCACGACCTTGTTTGCAATATCAGATTAAACGTTGCTCTGGACCGTGTGTTGGACTTATTAGCGACGAAGAATACGAATCAGATGTGCGCCATGCTCGCATGTTTTTACAGGGCAAAGACCAAGAGTTGACGTCAGAGCTGACAACACAAATGAGTTTGGCAGCGGCAGATATGGAATTTGAACGAGCGGCAGAGTTGCGTGATCAGATTATTCAATTGAAGCACATTCAAGAGCAGCAGCATGTTTATGGGCAAACAGGTGACGCGGATGTTATTGCGTCTATTATTAAACCTGGTGGTTTGTGCGTTCATGTAATGATGGTGCGAAACGGTAAAGTGGTTGGCAGTAAAAGCCATTACCCCAAAATGCCTATCGAAATATCAGAAGGTGAGTTGCTGTCTTCCTTTGTTGCGCAGTTCTATCTTGGTGGTATTCAGGAGCTTCCCAAGACATTAATTGTCAGCCATGAGTTGGATGATGGTGAAGCCTTAGTGGATGGGATTTTTGAGACGACACAAAAGAAAATTGAAGTGCTTAGCAATGTACGAGGCCAGCGAGCTCGTTGGCTGGATCTTGCAAAACTTAATGCTGAGCAAGGTTTGCAGGCGCGTTTGTCTGATAAACGCAATCATTTCAGTCGAGTCACAGCCTTGCAGAAATTGTTAGGTTTTGTTGAGCCGCCGAGTCACATGGAATGTTTTGATATTAGCCATTCGAGTGGGGAAGCTACAGTGGCTTCTTGTGTTGTCTTTGGCCCTGATGGCCCAGATAAAAAGCGTTACCGCTCTTTTAATATTGAAGGTGTCGAAGGTGGTGATGATTACGGTGCTATGAAGCAGGCTTTGACTAGGCGCTATAAGCGTGTCAAAAGTGGCGAACTTGATCCGCCAGACGTTTTATTAATAGATGGCGGCAAGGGGCAGCTCACTCAAGCGGAAGAAGTGTTAAGAGAATTGGGTTTGGTGGATATCTTCTTATTGGGCGTTGCAAAAGGCGATACGCGTAAACCCGGTTTAGAAACCTTGTATATTGGCTCTAAAGAAGATGAGGTTGTCTTGCCTCCAGATTCAGCCGCATTGCATTTGATTCAGCATATTCGTGACGAAGCTCATCGATTTGCTATCAAAACTCACAGACGTAGACGAGATAAGAAACGCCGCCATTCTGTCTTAGAAGAAATACCGGGCATTGGCCCTAGTCGCCGTAAAGAATTGCTTACTGCTTTTGGTGGTTATCAAGAGCTACTGTCGGCAAGCCAAGAAGACATTTCTAAAGTAAAAGGAATTGGCGTGAAAAAGGCAGAAGAAATTTATCTTTACCTTCATAAAAGTTAAGCTTGTCGAAAGATAGAAATTTTTGCCTAAGAATTAGGAATAAAATGAACATACCGAATATATTGACCTCTGTACGTATTTTTATGATCCCCGTTTTGGTGGTGATTTATTACCTACCTTGGGAAGGTCGCTATCATGCTTGCGCTGTTATTTTTGCTCTTGCTGCTGTCACGGATTGGTTAGATGGTTATTTAGCGCGGAAGCTTAATCAAACAACGCCTTTTGGTGCTTTCTTTGATCCTGTGGCTGATAAAATTATGGTGGCCATTGCGCTTGTCTTATTAGTCGCAAGTTATGCAAATCCATTATTAACACTCGCCAGTGCTGTAATTATCGGTCGAGAAATTGTCATTTCAGCATTACGGGAATGGATGGCTGAAATGGGTAAGCGCGCCAGCGTGGCAGTGTCTTACATAGGTAAGCTTAAAACCGCTATGCAAATGCTGGCTATATTCATCTTATTAGGCAGTCGGCCTGATACTGCTTTGGCTCATGTTGGTGAAGCGGTTTTGATTGCGGCAGCTTTGCTAACCTTATGGTCTATGTATGTTTATTTAAAAGCCGCTTGGCCTGAGCTTAGGTCTCAAGAGTCGAATAAAAAATAAACAGACAGTAAAAAAAACGCTAAGTTAGCTATTTATTTGGATTTTTTCCTTGACGTGAAAGCTTAAATACATAGAATAGGCACCGTCTTTTGAGACGCGGGAATAGCTCAGTGGTAGAGCACAACCTTGCCAAGGTTGGGGTCGCGAGTTCGAGCCTCGTTTCCCGCTCCAAAAAACAGATTTCTGATAGAGGCCGGATGGCAGAGTGGTCATGCAGCGGACTGCAACTCCGTGAACGCCGGTTCGATTCCGACTCCGGCCTCCATAAATCAGAATTGCCCGGGTGGTGAAATTGGTAGACACACAAGACTTAAAATCTTGCGCTTAATAGGCGTACCGGTTCGATTCCGGTCCCGGGCACCATTTATGGTGCCTTTTTTTATGCCTGCACTTTCTTAAATACACCTCATCTCGTTCAAATCTCAGCCTCTTTTATTTTTCTCATTTATCTTATTCATATAAACCCTATAGACACTTTTGTTTATAAATCGCATTTTTCTCTATGCTATAGTGACTAGAAATTCGTTGTCGGTTTAATCCATGAAAGGAAGAAGTATCGTGAAGTTTTATGTTGGCGCTTATGCAAGTTCACCGAATGTGAGTGGTTGGGATGCAGAGAAAGAAGGTGAGTATTATTCACAGTTGAAGTCTTTAGGTTCTATTAAAGGGTTAGAGCATCCTTTTGTGGGTAATTTACACGGTCACGATGATGCATGGTTTTTAGAGAATATTGATCCAAATTGGAGTTTCGTTTTTACTTGTATTCCAGGTGTAATGGGAGCGTTGAGTAAGAATCCAAATTTTGGTTTGGCTTCAGATGATGAAGAAGGCCGTCAGCAAGCTATTGAGTTTTGCGCTCAAGCCCGAGATGCGATTGCTAAGTTAAATCAGTCTACAGGTCGTCAGTCAGTAAAAGGGATCTTTCTGCAAACGGCTCCAAATCGTACTAAAGCATCAGGCTCGGCTCAGGCATTAGAGAAGTCTTTGAATACCTTGTTAGAGTGGGATTGGCAAGGCGCTCAGCTTCTGATTGAGCATTGTGACGCACCAAATGAAGATCATGCACCAGCGAAAGGTTTCTTGAGCTTAGAAGATGAAATTAAGGTTTTAAAAGCTTTAAACGAACAGACGAAAACGCCACTTGGTATTGTCATTAACTGGGGGCGATCTGCGTTAGAAACTCAGCGTGCAGAGCAAGCATTAGAACATATTGAAGCGGTGAAAAAAGCTGACTTGTTAGAAGGTATTATGTTCTCTGGAGCTTCACATCGAGAGTCCGAATACGGCGTTTGGAAAGACACTCACATGCCGCCAGCACCAATAGAACCTACTTCTTTGATGACTGAGCAAGTTATACATGATTGTTTGTCTTCAAGTGGTTTCGCGAAAGACAGCGATGCAATTATAGGTATTAAATTGGGCATTCGTCCTAGTTCTACCGATACAGATACACGAGTTAGAATTAACCGTGATGCACTAAGTATGCTGACGCGTTACTTCGAAAGCTAAAAGCAGTTTAGTTGTTCAAATTTAGGCCTTAAGAGCCTGGAATGTTAAGGTAAAAACAGACAAGCGTTTGTTTTTACCTTTTTTATATCTGTTTGGTAAATAGTTTTTGCTTTAAAAGGTTAATAGTTAAGTTTGACGAGATATTTTGCCTTCTTGTGATAGTATCTTGTCATCAGATTCTGTTAAACGTTTGGTTGTGAGGTGTTATGTCAGAGGTGCAAGGACAGGCAAAAGGTCGTCTTACGACAAGAACAGTAGCGATGCCGGGTGATACAAACCCAGCTGGCGACATTTTTGGTGGTTGGGTTGTGTCTCAGATGGATATTGCCGCAGGGATATGTGCAGGGCAGCGTGCTCAGTCCCGTGTTGTGACGGTAGCCTTGGATGGGATGAGTTTTATTCGCCCTGTTAAGGTTGGGGATATCTTAGGGGTTTATACAAGAGTTGAATCCGTTGGCCGAACCTCTATGAATATTCTAGTGGAAGCTTGGGTTAGACGTGGGCGAATTGGACACCGTGAAAAAGTGACTGAAGGTATGTTCAAGTTTGTGGCGATTGATGACAACGGCAAGTCAACACCGATTCCAAAAGAAGAAGATTTGCCAGATTACGTAAACCAAGGTTTTGATGACTAGTTTCTTGAGCTAACCGTTTTTAGCACAAAAAAAGCGATTACAAATGTAATCGCTTTTTTAATGTTGGTACCAGTAGGCGGACTCGAACCGCCACGCCTTTCGGCAACGGATTTTGAATCCGTCGTGTCTACCAATTCCACCACACTGGCCTTGAA
>NZ_JBDXMW010000016.1:0-63970 GCF_039939215.1 Marinomonas sp. 5E14-1
CAGTAGGCGGACTCGAACCGCCACGCCTTTCGGCAACGGATTTTGAATCCGTCGTGTCTACCAATTCCACCACACTGGCCTTGAAAAAGGTGATGCGTATTCTATGCGAATTTTAATCAGAGTCAACGCTTTGATACATTATTTTTTATCTTTTTCATGTCGGTATGATGGGAGGTGCCTTTTTACTTGGATTTTCGCTAACTTTTTATGGAAAATTTCGTTAAAATGCGGCGTCGATTTTTCTAGGTAGTTTTCTTTTCATGCTCGTTTCCGATTATCACTTTGATTTGCCCGATTCTTTGATCGCCAATTATCCCACACCAGATAGAACGTCTAGTCGCTTGTTGCACCTTGATGGCCCGAGTGGCGGCGTTGTGCATCGTCAGTTTCCGGATGTGTTAGAGCTTGTTCAGACAGGCGATCTGATGGTGTTTAACAACACTCGTGTTATTCCTGCTCG
Organism: Marinomonas sp. 5E14-1; assembly: GCF_039939215.1. Classification (NCBI taxonomy): domain Bacteria; kingdom Pseudomonadati; phylum Pseudomonadota; class Gammaproteobacteria; order Oceanospirillales; family Oceanospirillaceae; genus Marinomonas; species Marinomonas sp. 5E14-1. Next base: position 461 of record NZ_JBDXMW010000016.1, read on the forward strand.
TGTATTTGGCCAGAAAGAATCTGGCGGCAAAGTGGAGGTTTTGGTCGAGCGTGTTGTCGGTACGAATGAAGCCTTGGCTCATGTTCGTGCCAGCAAATCGCCAAAGGAAAACAGCAAGGTCTTTTTAGGACAAGATAAAGGTGAACAAATCGAGGCGACAATGATTGGTCGTTCTGGTGCCTTGTTCCATCTTGTTTTTGAAGAACCAGTGTTGGATGTATTATCTCGCGTTGGACACATGCCTTTGCCGCCTTATATTGAGCGCCCTGATGAAGAAAGTGATCAGGAGCGTTATCAAACTGTTTATAACGAAAAACCGGGTGCTGTAGCGGCGCCAACCGCTGGTTTGCATTTTGATGATGCCTTGTTGTCTAAACTAAAAGCCAAAGGCGTGGACGTGGCGTTTGTCACCTTGCATGTTGGTGCCGGAACCTTTCAGCCAATGAAGGTAGGTAATGTGGAAGATCATATTATGCACGCTGAGTATGTTGAAGTTGATCAAGAGGTTGTTGATCAAGTGAAAACGACGAAAGCCAATGGAGGGCGAGTAATTGCAGTTGGAACGACTAGTGTGCGTAGTCTTGAGTCGGCCAGTCAAGGTGGCGAAATTACGCCTATGCAGGATGATACGAGTATTTTTATTTATCCTGGTTACGAATTTAAAACGGTAGATGCTTTAATTACCAATTTCCATCTACCGGAATCAACGCTCATTATGCTGATTAGCGCCTTTGCTGGGTACGATCATGTGATGTCTGCTTATCAAGAAGCTGTTGAGCAGAAATACCGATTTTTTAGTTATGGCGATGCCATGTTTATTACACGAAATGCGCAGGCGAAAGGCCCGCAGATTGAGGAATAAGACGAATGTCTGATAAGCGTCCAGAATGTTTTATGGATTTTGAACTTCACACTACCTCAGGAAAAGCGCGCCGTGCGACCTTAACTTTTCCTCGCGGTAAAGTTGAAACGCCAGCCTTTATGCCAGTAGGAACCTACGGCACAGTAAAGGGTATGTTAACCAAAGACATCGAGGAAATCGGTGCGGATATTATTTTGGGTAACACATTTCATTTGTGGCTTCGCCCTGGTACCGAAGTGATTAAAGCTCATGGCGATCTTCATGACTTTACCCAATGGAAAAAACCTATTTTGACCGACTCCGGTGGCTTCCAGGTTTTCTCTTTGGGAGAAATGCGAAAGATTACCGAAGAGGGCGTGAGTTTCCGTTCTCCTATTAATGGTTCAAAAGTTTTCTTAAGTCCTGAAATCTCTATGCAAGTACAGCGCGATTTAGGCTCTGATATTGTGATGATTTTCGATGAATGTACGCCATACCCTGCGACGCCAGAAGTGGCGGCGAAATCTATGCGCATGAGTTTGCGTTGGGCTAAACGCTCAAAAGATGAACACGGCGACAGTCCTTCCGCTTTGTTCGGAATTATTCAAGGCAGCATGTATGAAAACTTACGTGATGAATCTTTAGAAGGTCTGGTCGACATCGGCTTTGATGGTTACGCAATTGGTGGTCTTTCTGTTGGTGAGCCAAAAGAAGAGATGATGAAGGTGTTGGATCATACAACACCAAAAATGCCAGAAGACAAACCTCGTTACTTGATGGGGGTTGGTAAGCCTGAAGATTTAGTCGAAGGTGTGCGTCGTGGTGTTGATATGTTCGACTGCGTTATGCCAACACGAAATGCCCGTAACGGTCATTTATTTACTTCTGAAGGTGTTGTGCGTATTCGTAATGCTCAATATCGTCATGATACTGGGCCTTTAGATAAAGAATGTGATTGCTATACTTGTAAAAACTTTTCTCGGTCTTATTTACATCATTTAGATAAGTGTCAAGAAATGGTTGGTGCACAATTAAATACCATTCATAACTTACGATATTATCAAACACTCATGGCAGGATTGCGTCTAGCGCTCGATGAAGGTAGATTTGACGCCTTTGTTGATGAGTTTTATGCAAAGCGTGGCTTAGAAACGCCTGCCTTGAGTGAATAATAAACAAAAAATGTGGTTTTCCTCTATTTGATAAGAAAAACACGAAAGTTTCATAAACCATTGGAGAGTTAATCCCATGATCGCATTGATCTCACCAGCGTATGCTGAAGGTGGCGCACCTGCTGATGCAGGTATTTTTAACCTTGTATTGCTTGCAGGTTTCGTTGTTATTTTTTACTTCCTTATGTGGCGCCCACAAGCAAAACGTGCTAAGGAGCATAAAAACTTGATTGCTTCTTTAGCGAAAGGTACTGAAGTAGTAACAGGCGGTGGCGTGTTAGGTAAAGTATCTAAAGTAGATGATAACTACGTTGTACTAGAAGTTTCTGAAGGTATTGAAATGAAATTTCAAAAATCTTCTGTTGCAGCTGTACTACCAAAAGGAACGTTAAAGTCAATTTAACCTTCTTGGAGAAGCGCCTCTGTTTTTAAAACAGCTGGCGCTTTTCTTCTTTAATCGATTCATTTATTTTTCAGGTTTAAAGGATTTTACATGCTTAACAAGTACCCCTTGTGGAAGTATTTGCTAATTCTTCTTGTTTTGGCTTTGGGGCTACTTTATGCTTTCCCAAATCTTTATCCAGATGATCCAGCGCTACAACTGTCTGCTCAAAAAACAACTTCTGTCGTTGATGAACAAACGCTAGGGAAGGCTAAAAACGCCCTTGCAAAAGCGAATATAGAATTAAAAGAAGCAGAGCTTACCTCTGCTGGCGGTACCTTGCGCTTTAATAGTGGTGAGGACCAACTTGCAGCAAAACCTGTTGTATCTGCTGCACTGGGTGAAGACTTTGTAACGGCGTTGAATTTGGTGCCAACAACACCGGATTGGCTAGCCTCTTTAGGTGCTGGTCCAGCTAAGTTAGGCCTTGATTTGCGTGGTGGTGTTCACTTTTTGTTAGAAGTTGACACGCCAGCGGCACTTAAGCAGCGATTGGAAGTAACGTCAAGTGAGATGAAGGCTGCATTGCGTTCTGATCGTATTCGTTACCGTAGCGTAACGGTTGACAACGGTGTGCTTTCGATTCGTTTCTTGCAAGAGTCAGATTTGTCCTTGGCGGAAAACCTGTTGGAAGACGATTTCTCTGAATATCGTTATGATACTCGTCAAGAAGGTAATGACTTCTATTTAGATGTTGCTTTCACAGAAGCTGAAACCAAAGAAATTGAGGTTTATGCATTACAGCAAAACCTAACAACCTTGCGTAACCGCGTAAATGAGCTTGGTGTTGCTGAGCCATTGGTTCAACGCCAAGGTAGTAACCGTATTGTGGTTGAGTTGCCGGGCGTTCAAGATACCGCGGCAGCGAAACGTATTATCGGTGCGACGGCTAACCTTGAGTTCCGTTTAGAAGCAGGATTGGATGACAGCGGCGCAGATATTGAAACACTGACTTTTCGTGATGGCAGCGGACGTACGGCGCGTTTAGAGCGTGACCTTATTACGACAGGTGAAAGTGTTTCTGACGCGAGTTCTTCTTTTGATGAAAACGGTCAGCCTCAAGTAAACATTAGCCTTGATTCCAAAGGCGGCAAGCAAATGACAAAAGTTACGCGCTCCGCTGTTGGTCGTAATATGGCGGTTGTTTTCATAGAACATAAAGCACGTACACGTGTTGTAGAGAAAGAAGATGGCACTTTTGAAGAAGTGCGCCGTAGTTACAGTGAGAAAGGTATTATCTCATTGGCAACGATTCAAACAACGTTAGGTAACTCCTTCCGGATTACAGGGCTAGACAGTCCTCGAGAATCCTCTGAGCTTGCACTCTTGCTTCGTGCTGGAGCCTTGGCTGCGCCTATGTACTTTGTTGAAGAGCGTACGATTGGACCAAGCTTAGGTGCTGAAAACATCAAGTTAGGCGTCACTTCTGCACAAATTGGCCTATTGGTAGTTATGCTCTTCATGCTGGTGTACTACAAGGTATTCGGCATTTTTGCGAATATTTCATTGGCTTTAAATATCATTTTACTTATGGCGTGTATGTCTTTGCTTTCTGCGACGCTTACTTTGCCAGGTATTGCCGGTATTGTACTAACCATGGGTATGGCGGTGGATGCAAACGTGTTGATTTTCTCAAGAATAAAAGAGGAATTGGCAAATGGCACGCCGAGCCAGCAAGCAATACATTCTGGTTTTAATCGTGCATTTACGACCATTTTTGATGCCAATATCACAACCTTGCTGGTTGCTGTTATTTTGTTTGCCGTTGGGACTGGTCCTGTCAAAGGTTTTGCGGTGACTTTATCATTCGGTATTCTTACTTCCATGTTTACGGCTATTGTAGTGACGCGCGCGCAAGTGAATCTTGTGTATGGCGGCCGTAAAAACAAGAAACTGTATATTTAGGAGAGCGCCATGAAAGTGACAAATATTCCATTTATGGCAATGCGTAAAGTCGTAGCGGCTTTTTCATTGGTGCTGATTTTGGTATCTATCGGAGCATTGGCTACGAAAGGCTTGCAGTTCGGCTTAGATTTTACCGGCGGAACGCTGATTGAAGTTGCTTACGAAGAAGCGCCTAAATTGGACGATATTCGTGAATTACTTGGCCAGAATGGCTATGATGATGTCGTTGTTCAGAGCTTTGGTTCACCGACCGACATTGTTGTGCGATTGGCTAATGCTTATACGCCAACATTGGGTGATGAGGTTTTATCGACACTTCAGGATCATGGGGAGGCAAGTGTGTCTCTTCAGCGTTCAGAGTTTGTTGGTGCTCAAGTGGGTGAGGAGTTGCGTGAACAAGGCGGCTTGGGCATGTTGCTCGCGCTGCTTATTGTGATGGGTTATGTGGCAGTTCGTTTCCAATTTAAGTTCTCGGTTGCTTCTGTCATTGCTTTGACGCATGACGTTATCATTACGTTAGGTTTCTTCTCTTTATTTGAAGTGGAATTTGACCTAACTGTATTGGCAGCCTTGCTTGCTGTTGTGGGTTATTCTTTGAATGACACCATTGTTGTGTGTGACCGTATTCGTGAGAACTTCCGTATCATGCGAGATATGACGCCTTATGATTTGGTGAATGAGTCCATTAATCAAACATTAGGTCGTACTGTAATCACTTCTTTGACAACTTTGTTTGTCTTGGTGGTGTTATTTGTCGCAGGTGGTGAAGCGATTCATAATTTCTCAATGGCATTGTTGGTGGGTGTCATTATCGGTACTTACTCTTCTATTTTTGTGGCGGCTAATTTGTTGCTTGCAATGGATGTAAAGAGAGAAGATTTGGTGCCAGTACCAAAAGAAGAGCTGGAAGACGAGCTTCCTTAGCATTATCTTCTTACGCTTTTGCCAAAAGAGCCTGCTTAATGCAGGCTTTTTTATATCATTATATTTGTGTATTGATGGATGAGATTTAAAGGGTGTTTCTATGCGTTTTGTGTTGCTTTCATTATCATTGGTTTTCAGTCTGCAGGTTTTTGCTTTAGATCTCAACGAGATGAATAAAACCGCTGAAAGCTTTTCGAATATCAAAACTGTTCACATCGCGTACAAAGGGAAGCTTGTATGGGCAAAAGCTTACAATGGTGTTGATATAAAAGCGGTAGCAAATATTAAATCGGCTTCAAAGTCTGTGATGTCTGCCATTGTTGGTATGGCGATTGAGCGAGGTGTGGTTGATGGAGTTGATCAGACTGTTGTCTCCTTATTGAAAGATCAGTTACCAGAAAATTCCGATCCTCGTTTAGAGGAGATTACCCTTGGTCATTTGCTTTCCATGCAGGCGGGTTTGGAACGTGCTTCTGGGCGCAATTACGGCCGTTGGGTTGTCAGTGATAATTGGGTGAAAACCGCATTGTCGTGGCCGTTTGTCGAAGAAGTAGGTGGTGATATGCAATATTCAACGGCGAATACGCATTTGCTGTCTGCCATTGTTATGCAGGAGAGCGGTCAGCATACTTATCGCCTTGCTAATCAATGGTTGAAAGGTTCTGGGGTGAGAATCCAGAGTTGGGAAACGGATCCGCAAGGAATCCCAATGGGGGGGAATCAAGTCGGTATGACTCCGTCTTCTTTGCTGGCTTTTGGAGAGTTGTATCGACGTGGTGGTTTGACTCAATCTGGCAAGCGTTTGATATCAGAGCAGTGGATTGAGGAGAGTTGGACGCCAAGAACTCACTCTCGTTTTCATCGAGGGAAATATGGCTATGGGTGGTTTATACAAACCTTTGCGGGTGAGCAGGGCTATTATGGTTGGGGGTACGGTGGGCAAATGATTTATGTTTTCCCTGATTTAGAACTGACTGTCGCTATCACTTCTGATGAGAATTTACCCTCCGGGCGAACTGGTTATCGAGACTTGTTACATAGCATGGTTAGTACGGATATTATTCCAGCTGTAAGAGATAGCCAGTGATCAGTTTTTTAGAAAAAAACGAATTAAAAAAGTCTGCCTAAGCAGACTTTTTTAATTGAGTAAAGAAGTGGTTATTCTGCTGCTTCTTTGTCTTGGGTTTTGTTCAATGTTTCACCGAATTTCATGCCCATTTGAGTTGGTGTTTCAGCTGCTAGAGACTCGTCCCATTCTACGGCGTCTTTCCCGAATAACACAATCGCTGTTGAGCCCAGTTTGAACCGACCCATTTCTTCGCCTTTCTGTAGTTCAACATTATTGAGCGCTTCGTAGTCCCACGTTACAACGTTTTTATTGAATGGTGTGACTTGTCCTGCCCAAACGGTTTCGATGCTGGCTACAATCATAGCACCTACCAAAATGACAGCCATTGGGCCCGCTTCTGTCTCGAACAAGCAAACTGTACGTTCATTTCGAGCGAACACGTTTGGTATTTGTTCTGCTGTGACTTTATTTACAGAGAATAATTTGCCTGGCACGTGAATCATCTTGGTTAGCTTGCCGGTTAGTGGCATGTGAACACGATGATAATCTTTTGGTGATAGGTAAACCGTTGCAAAGGTGCCACCAAGGAACTGATCAGATAATGAAGCGTCACCACCAAGCAATGTCGTTAGGCTGTAGTGATGGCCTTTAGCTTGGAATATTGTGCCGTGTTCGATGTTGCCCAGTTGGCTGATGGCGCCGTCTGCTGGGCAGGCGATGCTATTGCCTTCGTCACAAATTGGGCGTAACTCTGGGCGAATAGCACGAGTGAAAAAGTCATTGAAGTTGCGATAAGACAGGGCATCGCTATTGATGGCTTCTGACATATCGACTTGGTATTTTTTTACAAATTGACTAATGAATGTGTTTTTTACCCAATTGCTTTCGCACTCAGCTATTTTTCCTATAACACGAGATAAAGTTTTTTGAGGGGTAATGTGTTGTGCAAAGGCAAACAGTTGGTCTTTAGTCACTTTGTTTTTCCTGATTTATTTTCATTAGTGTATTTTGTGGCTTGTTAAAGACACAATTTGTTTAAATTTTTTAAAGTCGCTCTCATCAAACTCGGAACTTGCTTCAAGCCAGAATATCATCATCTCATTTTCTGTTGATAAGGTTGAGGCTAAAAATAAGTGACTATTCTTTTCTATGATTTGTCCTGCTTGATGAGGGAATTCACTTAACAGACTTTTTAATTTTACTCCAAATAAGTGAACAGCAGATTTTTTATTTTTGAGTTTATCGAATACGCTGGACGATGCGTTCCATTGTATGGATTTAATAGAGTCTACGCTATAACCAGATTGATAAAGTGGAGAGACTTTACCAAAGGAGTATTTAAAGATAATACAAGATTGAGTGTTAGGGATTTCGTGCTTAATGGCTTTTAAAGCTAACTTTGCTTTTTGCTTTATCGCAAAGTGAATTTGTTGATTGAGAGCCTGTTTGAGTTGTATGAGGTGAGTCGAAGGCGGCACAACTTTTGTAGGCGATTTTTGTTTGTGCGTAAACAAGTCTGGATCAACAAGTTGCAGAGCAAGTGGTATTTTGCCTTTTAAATTATAGTATCTAGCCGCTTCTGTGCTCGATCTATGGGCAGTTTGAATAACATCACCTAGATGCTTGTGCATTGAAGTGGCAACCACTCGATAGAAAAATGAGAGATTTTTTGACTCCCAGCCTAAAAGGTTTGCATCATGGGCAACCTTTGTCGCGCAGTAAGAATAAATAAGAGGGTTGTTCGCCAAAATAGTCAGCTTCTTGTCATCAATAAAACCGGGAAGCTCATCTGGGTGATGGGCTAGGTGAGCAAGCGTCTGCATCTCTTTCTTGTTGGGGATGTGCTTGCTTAGAAAGGACTCAATGATCTTGCTGGGAGTTTTCCAATAAGTGCATAAGTGCACTGTGATTTCATCAATTCGACACCCCAGAATGCTTTTTTCCACTTTACTTGCTTGTTCGCCTTGTCTGATTTTTTTTGTGATAGTTTCCATCACTGGATAAGCGTAAAACCATAACAGCCACCTTGCTGCATCTCGGAACAGGGTTGTCCAAAAAATATCGTCTTCGTGACCAGAGATTTTCTGAATTGTCCAAAATCTTGCCATTGATGCCGCTTCGTAACTTGTTTGTACTTCCGATAAGAAAGCGATGAGATTAGGTGGAGAGCGCTTTGTTATTTCGTAGGCTTCGAAGCGAGGAAACAGTTTAGTGATACGATTTGTACCCACTAAAGCGGCTGCGTGAAAAGGGGTGTTAATTTCACTGTTTTTGTTGGATAGAGTTCGGTTTGCCTCGTTCAAAATAGCGAATGCAAGTAACGGCTCTGATGTTATGTTTGCTTGCATCCCATCAAGCGTGTCTTCAGTTCTTTTTAGTTGAGTTTTGAGTCTCGATAAATTTACAGATTGAACTGGAAATTTTTTTTCTTTAAGAAAATGAAGCCATTCATTTAGGCCAAAAGGTGACTTGTCTTTCATAGCTAGTTACATTAGTGACCTGATTGTTTATGTATGTTGAGGCGTTCTAATATTTTGATCTCATTCATCATACTGTATATTGAAGTGAGAGCATACTTTGTCATTATTAAGGAACGGAATATGTTTGCAATAGCAGGCGTTCTAATTGTCATCATCAGTGTTGTTTCTGGTTACCTGGCATCTCATGGCAGCATTTTAGCTTTATGGCAGCCATTTGAAGTGATTATTATTTGTGGTGCTGCGCTAGGTGCCTTTATGGTGGCCAATCCATTTATAGTCCAAAAGAAAGTTCTTACTATGTTACCGCAAGTGTTTTCTGGTAGCCGACATAATAAAAGATTTTATTTACAGCTGTTAGGTGTCATGTACAGCCTCTTTCAGAAAAGCCGACAAGATGGTTTTTTATCTATTGAGGAGGATATCGAATCGCCTTTTACAAGCGAACTTTTTAAACGTTTTCCTGATGTTATTCGAGACCATGAATTAGTTGAGTTTTTAACAGACAACTACCGCATATTTACATTAACAGGTCTTCCCTCTCATGAGATAGAAGCCATTATGGATAATGAAATAGAGCAAATACAAGAAGAACTTGTTGCTCCGAGTCATGCGTTAACCCGTGTCGCAGAAGGTTTGCCAGGTTTTGGTATAGTAGCTGCGGTATTGGGTATTGTTATTACGATGGGCTCAATTGGTGGGCCTTTGGAAGAAATTGGGGCTCATGTGGCGGCAGCATTGGTTGGAACATTTTTGGGTATCTTTTTTGGTTATGGTTTTGTGGGGCCTGCTGCTTCCCATTTGGAGAGTTTGGGTACGCATGAGCTGAAAGCTTATTTATGTGTTAAAGCTTGTTTGAATTCGATTGTTTCAGGTTATCCGCCTCCAGTAGCGGTAGAGACCGGGCGTAAATTACTTCCGCCAGATATGCGTCCAGGCTTTGCCGAATTGTCTATTGAACTAAAGCAGTATCGTTAAGATGAATTTTTGTCGAATTAACGGAGATATGATGTGGCCGTAGGTTCTCAAGGTTTGGTCATTCGTCGAGTTAAAAAGATCAAAAAGGGCGGTCATCATGGTGGTGCTTGGAAGATAGCTTTAGCTGATTTTGCTTTGGCTATGATGGCCTTATTCTTGGTGTTGTGGTTGCTGAGTGTTTCCAGCCCTGAAGAACTGGCCAGCATCGAAGGTTATTTTCAAGATCCCTTGGGTGCTTCTACGGCGGGGTATAGTGCTAACCCAATTGATCTTGGTGGGAGTCCCGCTAAGAGTAAAGACAAAAAGCTTGATACCCAATTGCCTGAGCCTGGCAGCACGGATGTGCCGCTTAATGACAATGCACTTGGGAATGGTGCTGAGGCAGATGAGGCTAACAGTATTAACGACTTGCTCAAAGAGGAATTGGAGAAAAGTAATATTGTTTTGTCACAAGAGAATAATTTGCGCATTGAGATTACGCCGCTTGGTGTGCGTATCACGTTATTGGATAGTCCAGATAAGCCTATGTTTGAGCGTGGTAGCGCGCGTATGATGCCGGACATTGAAAACACCTTGCTGAGTATGTCGCCTTTGTTTAATAAAGTGCAAAATCCCGTCGTTATTACAGGGCATACGGATTCGTCTCAGTTTAATGGCTCTCAAAGTTTAGATAATTGGGATCTTTCTGCATTAAGAGCCAATGCAGCTCGCCGGATATTAGAAGAGGGTGGTGTTGAGGATCGGAGAATAGCTCAAGTCATCGGTTTAGCAGACAGCGTGCCGTACAATCGTTTTGATACAGACAGTGCAGAAAACCGACGGATTAGCATTACACTATTAACAGATGATGCTTATAAGAAAATGCTAGACCAGAATCGTCGAAATTTTGGCAGTCCTAGTAGTCAATCTGAGTTAGATTTAGCCCCAGAAAGCGTTTTTTAAAAGGCGTGATTTTCTCTGATGGATTGTTTGATGCGTAAAAAGCTTTGAAAGCGGTGTTCTGTAATATCACCTTTTTCTAAAGCGTCTAAAATAGCGCAACCAGGCTCTTTTTCATGGGCGCAATCTCTGAAACGGCAATAGCCGATGTGTGGGCGAAACTCAATAAAGCCGTTTAATAGTTCATCCTCAGAAATATGCCACAAGCCAAACTCGCGTATTCCTGGTGAGTCGATTAAGTCACCGCCTTTTGGCATATGGAAAAGACGAGCGGTGGTTGTCGTATGAACACCTTTCTTTCTTTTCTGTGATAACTCACCAACGCTGATGTCTATGTTTGGAAGAAGTGTGCCGATTAGCGAGGATTTGCCCACACCAGATTGACCAACAAAGACGCTTGTTTTGTCTTCTAAGAAATTATAAAGAGACTCCATGCCTTTTTGGTCTTTGGTAGAGGTACGAATGATTTTATAGTCTAGCGCCTCGTAGGTGCTCAATAGTTGGTTTAGTTCATCCCTGTTTTTGTCGTCTATTAAATCGCATTTGTTTAATAGAATAACAGGGGGAATGCCAACGGTTTCAGCTGCGACCAAGTAGCGGTCGATAAGGTTGGCATGTGCAACAGGTTCAGCTGCGATAACCACGACAATATGGTCTATGTTTGCTGCAACAGGCTTGAGGCGGCCATGCATATCTGGACGGCTTAATGATGTGTGTCGTGGTGTCGTAGCTACAACGACACCGCCTTCATTTTGTTTTGGGCGCCAGACAACTTTATCGCCTGTGACGAGTTGTCCTAAATTCGCGCGTAAATTGCAGCGTGTAGAAACGCCAATAAAGGGGGCTTGCGTACCTTCAACTTCCACCTGAGTGCCAAAATGAGAAATGATAATGCCTGATGTTTCAGGTCCAAGATCGGATGATTGTAGTAGCTCTTCGGCAATATCACTGCGTTTTTTGGTGCGCTCAACGCGTTCTTTTTGAATTCTTTCGATTCGCCAAGTTTGTTGTTTGGTAAGTTTTCGCTTCGACATTCGTTTCGTCTGGTCCTATATTAAGGCACATAGAGTATAATGCTTGGCATTGATAATAAAGGATTTGGAAGATTATGAGCGTAAATGAAGAAAACTTAGTGTGGATTGATCTAGAAATGACGGGGTTGAATCCTGAAACAGACACTATTATCGAGATTGCGACGGTTGTTACAGATAAGCATTTGAACGTCTTGGCGAAAGGTCCTAGTTTGGCAATCCATCAGGATAAAGCGGTTATGGATGCAATGGATGAATGGTGTACCCAGCATCATGGAAATTCTGGGTTAACTGCGCGAGTATTGTCTTCGACTATTGGTATGGAGCAGGCGGAAAAAGAAACGATTGAATTTCTGGCGCAATATGTACCAGCAGGCGCGTCGCCTATTTGTGGTAATAGCGTTGGTCAAGATCGCCGCTTTTTATATCGCTACATGCCAGAATTAGAGCGCTTTTTTCATTACCGCTACCTTGATGTAAGCACGGTGAAAGAATTGGCTAAACGCTGGAAGCCTGAAGCGCTAGAAGGTTTTTCTAAATCTGGTTCTCATTTGGCAATGGACGATATTTTGGAGTCCATTGGTGAGCTTAAGCATTATCGTAAAACCATGTTTGGTTTGGATGCTGTTTAGTTTTAGAAAAGTGCAGAAGTGCTATCCCAAATAATTTTTACTCCCGTTAAACACAGAAATAAAGTAGGTAAACTTAAAAAAGCGTTCGGTTGGTATTTTATAGTGCAGCCAAGCACCCAGCTGAGCGCCTAAATCAGCAATAGGTGCAAAACTTAATGGCAGCAGAATGTTTGTGATATTGAGCTGGGCAAATAATCAGTAAGGAATGAGTTTGACATCATTGATGGTAGCAAAGATGACTGTAGTGGTTGCCATATATTGTGTTTTGTCTAATTGTGTTCAGAGTAAATATACGCTTATTGGTGGGCCACCGGCGTGGGTAATGAAGCTTGTAAAGCCACTTAAAGCACACCAGAATTTCCCAGCAAGTGCATTCAAGGGTTTTGATTTTGAGCTTTTGTTCTTTCTTGGCCAAGAGTTGATTGTGAAGTCGATGGCAATGACGCCAACAATGGCAGTGGGAATGCATTTTATGAGTTGTTCTGTACTCCATTTCTTCCAAAACTTTTGTACAGCGAAAATGTCCATGACACAGAGAATTGGCAGCATAATGGCGGCAGTGAGTGTGGGTGATGTTTGTAATTATATGAGTGGAGTGGCGATAACACCAAAGGCGCTAGAAAAACTACCTTTTGATATGCCTGTTATTAACACGGCCAATGCAATGAGCAATATGAACAACCAATTCATGAATAACCTTTAGTTTGTCGTTTTGTCGTTTTGTCGTTTTGTCGTTTTGTCGGCTTTGTAAAAGGCGAGTCTAGTCTGATTTTGATTCATGGGTGCTGGTTTAAAAAGGCTTATGTAATAGAATTGTTTCATTGTTGTAATACTCCACAGTAATGGAGAGAGGATGAAGACTTAATGCGAATAGAGAAAGAGGTTTATGGTGAAGATGCCATGGTTCAGCTTGGAGAATCCTTTGCTTCTTCATTGAAGAAAGGTGGTGTTGTTTTCCTTGAAGGTGATTTAGGGATGGGGAAAACAACATTCGTTCGAGGTGTTTTGCGTGGCCTTGGCTATGATGGTCCTGTAAAAAGTCCAACTTATACGATCGTTGAGCCTTATGATGTGATGAATATAGAAGCTTTTCATTTTGATTTGTACCGAGTGTCGGATCCTGAAGAATTAGAGTATATGGGGATTCGTGACTACTTTTCAGGTTTCTGTTTATGTTTAATTGAATGGGCTGAAATGGGGGTGGGGGTGCTTCCAGAAGCTGACTTTATTGTTTCTATTGATCGTATTAAAGAAGGGCGACATGTTTTGGTGGAAGCAAAAACAGCAAAAGCGTCAGCCGCTTTAGTATCTTTATGAGGTGACTGGGCTTCTTGATGTATCAATGTCTTTACTATAAGCAGGATTGAGATCAACTTGATCAGCAGTTATAGTGTTACAGATATTCTAGCTAGCTGTCTGATATGCATACTAAATTTCGTACTTGTCTTAATGTTTTTATTTATCTGATTCTGTTTTTTGTAGCTCTGAATGCAATCGCTGCAGAAGTTAGAGATATTCGTGTCGCTCAGCAAGAAGGGGTGACGCGTTTGGTATTTGAATTGTCAGGCGCTTCTGATCATCGTCTTTTCCCTCTTTCTAATCCAGATCGAATCGTATTGGATATAACAAATGCCAAACTCAGCCCTTCTGCATCTAACGTATTGTCTGGTCTTTCTTCCGATGTCTTGACTCGCGTGCGTTATGCTCGCCGTGAAAGTGGTGGGCGATTTGTGTTTGATTTGACTCAGTCTGCAAAAGCGAAAAGTACCGTATTGGCGGCGAATGATACGTATGGCCCTAGAATTCTGATCGAGCTTGAATACGGTCAGCGTAAGCCTGTTACTGTTGTTAAAAGTTTGACGAATTTGGCTAAAGAAAAGCGTGATATTGTCATTGCTATCGACCCTGGACATGGTGGTAAAGACCCAGGAGCTTTGGGGCAATACAAAGTACGTGAGAAAGATATTGTTTTGTCTATCGCGAAGGAGCTCTCGAATCGAATAAATGCTGTTGATGGTTTCAAAGCGGTATTGACTCGTTCTACGGATATTTATTTGCCATTACGTGATCGTTCTCGAGTGGCGCGAGAAGCCAATGCAGATTTAATGGTATCTATTCATGCTGATGCCTTTACGAAATCCAGTGCGAGAGGCGCTTCGGTGTGGGCTTTGTCGTTAAGCGGTAAGAGCTCGGAAATGGGACGTTGGTTAGCTCAGCAAGAAAGCTCAGTAGATTTAGTTGGTGGCATTTCTTTGGATGACAAAGATCAGTTATTAGCTGAAGTTTTGCTCGATATGTCGATGAACTCGACGATTCAAATGAGCCTTAATATAGGTGAAAGTGTTTTAAGTGAAATGAAAGGTGTTGCTGTTTTACACAAAAACAGTGTTCAACAAGCCGGTTTCGTTGTTTTGAAGTCGCCTGATATCCCATCTATATTGATTGAAACGGGGTTTGTTTCGAATAAAACAGAAGCAAAGAACTTATCTAGTCGTACTTATCGAGTTAAGCTGGCGGCGTCTATTGCGACAGGAGTTGTGGGCTATTTTACCAAAAATGCACCAGACGGTACCTTACTCGCATGGAAACAAACAAAGCGATCTGATTATGTCTATGCTGTTCAAAAAGGCGATACATTGTCTGAGATCGCGCGTCGTAATAATGTTTCTTTGGGCGTTTTGCGACAAACAAATAAGCTGAAAAATGATGTGATCTGGATTGGTCAGAAACTCGTCATTCCTGCCGGCTAAACCTAATATGACTTTTGATTTTTAATCGAAAGTTTTTCAATTTAAAGGTCGTTCATGAAGAGAATTAATCTTTTATCACCGCGTTTAGCGAACCAAATTGCAGCGGGTGAAGTTGTTGAGCGTCCAGCATCTGTTGTAAAAGAATTGCTTGAAAATAGTCTGGATGCAGGGGCTTCACAGCTTGATATTGATGTGGAGCAAGGTGGGATTCGCCGTATTAAAATTCGTGATAATGGTGCCGGTATTGTTAAAGATGATTTGTCTTTGGCTTTGAGCCGCCATGCAACCAGTAAGATAATTACGCTTGATGATTTAGAGGCTGTTTGTACACTAGGCTTTCGTGGTGAAGCTCTGGCGAGTATTAGCTCTGTCTCTCGAATGCATTTAACGTCTCAAGCGGAAGGTGAAATGGAAGCTTGGCGTGTTGAGGCAGAAGGGAAAGATATGGCTGCGGCGGTTCGCCCAGCTTCCCACCCTAAAGGTACAACCATTGATGTGCGTGATTTGTTTTTTAATACGCCTGCTCGCCGCAAGTTTTTGCGAACAGAAAAAACTGAATTTAGCCATCTAGAAGAAGTAGTGAAACGCCTTGCCTTGAGCCGCTATGAGACAGGTTTTCGATTAAGTCATAATGGTAAGCAGGTTTATGATTTGCGCCCTGTGACAGATCAGCTTCATGCGGAACATCGGCTGGCGACCTTGTTAGGTAAGAAGTTCATAGAGAACTCATTGACCCTTGATGTCGAGGCGGCAGGTTTGCGTTTATGGGGGTGGATTGGTTTGCCGACGTTTTCACGCTCTCAGGCAGACTTGCAATACTTCTTTGTAAATGGACGAGTGGTGAAAGATAAGCTGGTGGCACATGCTGTACGCCAAGCTTATCGAGATGTCTTATATAATGGCCGTCATCCTACCTTTGTTTTGTATCTTGAATTAGACCCTTCTACAGTAGATGTGAATGTGCATCCAACGAAACATGAAGTACGCTTTCGTGATGGCCGTTTAGTGCATGACTTTTTATTTAGTCGTATACACAAAGCCATTGCAGATGTTCGCCCAGAATCGGATGCCGCGCCAACCGGTATTCAGGAAACAGCAAGTTCTGAGCCTGAAATCACTGAGCAATCAGCTTTGCCTTTATCTAATCGCTCTGCAACAGCTGGAATGGATTGGATGAGACCTGCGTCTAATGCTTTTGGTTCATCTGAAGTGCGTGGGCAGTTGGAAGGAATGGGGCGACTTTCTGGTTATGCTCAAGAATATGCTTCTCAAACAGAGCAGATTGATCCTGAAACAGGTGAAATTAAAGAAGTGGCTCCGTCTGGCTCCTTGGGAATGGGGATGGCAAGCAACACTGATTTAAGCGCTTTCGAGCATAAAGGGGATTATCAAGCGGTTCCGCCTTTGGGTTTTGCTGTTGCTCAGTTGCATGGGGTTTATATATTGTCTGAGAGTGAGCAGGGCTTGATTTTAGTTGATATGCATGCGGCCCATGAGCGAATTGTGTATGAGCGAATGAAAAATGCGTTTTACCAAAAAAATATAGCCTCTCAGCCTTTATTGGTACCTATTAGTATTTCGGTTTCTCAAAGTGAAGCGGATCTTGTAGAAGAGAATGGGCAGGTTTTTGAATCTTTTGGTTTTAGAGTAGAAAGAACGGGATTAGAAAGCGTCATGGTTCGAGAAGTTCCGGTAATCTTGATTCGAGGCGATGTTGAAGGTTTGATTCGTGATGTGATCAGTGATTTGTCCGCTAATGGTGTGTCTGATCTTATGGAGTCACGAGCCAACGAGCTGATGGCCTCTATGGCTTGTCATGGTGCTGTTAGGGCAAACCGTAAGTTAACCATTACCGAAATGAACAGCTTGCTCCGTGATATGGAAGTGACAGAGCGAAGCGGGCAATGTAATCATGGTCGGCCGACTTGGGCGCATTTGAGTATGTCGGACTTGGATAAACTCTTTCTGAGAGGGCGATAAAATGGCTAAACCGAATGTGGTTTGTTTGATGGGGCCGACGGCTTCAGGAAAAACTGGGCTGGCTGTCGAGCTGGCTCAGCATCACAACTATGAAATTATCAGTGTTGATTCGGCGTTGGTTTACAAGGGAATGGACATAGGTACGGCTAAACCTGATGCTGGCTTATTGGCAAGAGCTCCACATCGCTTGATCGATATTATTGATCCGCTAGAGTCTTATTCAGCGGCCGATTTTGTCTCTGATACTGTTAAAGAAGTTGCTGACATTGTTTCAAAAGGGAAAACGCCTCTGCTTGTCGGCGGTACCATGATGTATTTCAATGCTTTGCAAAAGGGCTTGGCGGAAATGCCAACGGCTGATGCTCAAGTGCGAGCTGAAATCGAAGAAGAGGCGGCTGAAAAGGGTTGGCCTGCGCTACATGAATATTTGCAAACAATTGACCCTGAAGCAGCTCTTAGGATTCACCCTAATGATCCTCAGAGGTTGCAAAGAGCGATAGAAGTGTATCGTTTGACAGGTAAGACTATGACGCAGTTTTGGGCTGAGCAAGAAGCCGCTTCTATGCCCTTTGAAATGATTAATATGGCGGTTATGCCTAAAGAGAGAAGCATTCTTCATCAGCGGATTGAGCAAAGGTTTGATGAAATGATGGCGCAAGGCTTTTTGGCGGAAGTGGAAGGTTTTTATTGTCGTGGTGACTTGTCGATCGATATGCCTTCTATGCGATGTGTTGGCTATCGACAATTGTGGCAGCACTTGGACGGTATGGATTCTCTAGATGATGCTATCTTTAAGGGCGTTGTTGCTTCTCGTCAATTGGCGAAGAGACAGCTAACTTGGCTGCGAGGTTGGGAGGATTTGATGATTTTCGATAGTTTATCGAAAGATCTTGTTTCCGAGGCCTTGAATTATATAGAAAGCAGGATTATATAGGGGAAATACTTAAAAATTTGGTGTAGTATCTACAATATTGTTTTATCGGTATTTAATTTAAAATTTTACGCATACTTAAGGAGATTCCAATGTCAAAAGGGCAATCATTACAAGACCCTTATCTAAATGTTCTACGCAAAGAAAGAGTGCCTGTTTCTATCTTTCTTGTTAATGGAATTAAACTTCAAGGTCAAATTGAGTCATTCGATCAATTCGTTATTTTGTTAAAGAATACAGTTAGTCAAATGGTTTATAAGCATGCAATTTCTACTGTTGTGCCTTCTCGTACTATCCGTGTTCCATCTCCTGATCAACCAGAAGATGATATTGAATAGTTTGTCTGCATTAAGACAAACAGAGGAATATTATATTGTTTTTTGAACGCCCTGATAGCGGTGATCTAGCTGTATTGGTTCATATAGATTTTCATGTTCAAGGTGAAACATATGGGCCGGAAGAGTTTGTTGAACTTGCTATTTCCGCCGGCGCGGATCCTGTTGCAGTTGTTTCGGGGTCTCGTCAGCGACCTGATGCTAGATACTTTGTTGGTACTGGTAAACTCTCAGAAATTAAAGAAATTGTTGATCGAGAAGAAGCAGAAATTGTGCTTTTTGATCATGCTTTATCGCCTTCTCAAGAACGAAATCTAGAAAGTATTTTAAAGTGTCGTGTGCTTGATCGCACAGGGCTTATTTTGGATATCTTCGCTCAACGTGCACGAACTCATGAGGGTAAGTTGCAGGTGGAGCTTGCTCAGTTGCAGCATATGTCAACACGTCTAATTCGTGGTTGGACTCACTTAGAGCGCCAGAAAGGTGGTATAGGTATGCGTGGGCCGGGTGAAACTCAGCTTGAAACAGACCGACGCTTGTTGCGAGAGAGAATTAAGTCTATTCAAAAACGATTGGATAAAGTTGGCTCTCAACGAGACCAAAATCGTCGCTCACGTTCTCGTTCTGCAATACCAACGGTTTCATTGGTTGGTTATACGAATGCAGGCAAATCTACCTTATTTAATCATGTTACTGGAGCGGAAGTGTATGCGGCTGATCAGCTGTTTGCGACTTTGGATCCGACGTTAAGGCGTTTAGATATTGAGCAAGTTGGAACTATTATTTTAGCGGATACAGTTGGATTTATTCGTCAATTACCTCACCGTTTAATCAAAGCCTTTCAGGCAACACTAAAAGAGTCATCAGAGGCTGATTTATTATTGCATGTGGTTGATGCTGCGGACATTGCTCGTGATGAAAATATGACTCATGTTGACTCTGTTCTGGAAGAAATTGGTGCCAATGAAGTTCCAACATTAAAAGTTTTTAATAAAATTGATGCACTTCCTACCGGTGAGCCTCGTATAGATAGAGACGCCGATGGGAACCCCTATCGAGTTTGGTTGTCTGCTCGTGATGGGCGAGGGCTTGATTTATTGCAGCAAGCGATCGCAGAGCTTTTGGCGGAGGACGTTTTTAGTGAGACGCTCTCTTTGTCAAACAAGTATGGTCGTCTCAGAGCAATGCTTTTTGAGCATGGCGCTGTAAAGGCGGAGCGTTTCGATGAAGAAGGGCATTCTATACTTGAAGTTAAGTTGCCTAAGAAAGATTATTTACAGATTTTAGCTCGTGCAGGCATGTCTGAAGATCAGATATTTGCCGCATAGTTTTACCGGATTATCATTAAAATAAAGTGGAGATGCAGTATGGCCTGGAATGAACCGGGTAATAACGACAATGACCCATGGAATCCAGATAAAAACCGTAATAATGGTGCTGGGCGCCCTGACGAAAGTCGTGATAAAGATACCAACAATAGCAATGATCCTTGGGGTCGTCCGTCTGGCGGGAAAGAGCAAGGTCCACCAGATCTTGATGAAGCCTTTCGGAAGTTGATGGATATGTTTGGGGTGAAGAAAACTCGGAAGTCGGTTGGCTCCAACGGTGGTGGTTCAGGCATGTCTGGCAAATTTGGTGGTAGTTTGATTGCTATTGCTTTGATTGCTGTTGGTGCGCTATGGGCTGCAACAGGTATCTATCAGGTTGATCAACAGGAACGTGGTGTTGTCTTTCGTTTAGGTGAATATCACTCTACTGTTTTGCCAGGGCTTCATTGGAATCCGCCGCTAATTGACAGTGTGAGTAAAGTGAATGTGACGAAAGTTCGTTCACATGATCACAAAGCATTAATGCTGACGGTCGATGATGCGATTGTCGAAGTAGGTGTCTCTGTACAGTATTCCGTTCAAGAACCTAAAGACTTTTTGGTGAATGTTCGTAATCCAGAAGAGTCTTTGGCTCAGATTACAGAAAGTGCACTCCGTCATGTTGTTGGTAGCTCTGAAATGGATCAAATTTTAACGGAAGGTCGTGAGTTGTTGGCAACAGAAGTTAAAGCTCGTATTCAAGATTACAGTAGCGCTTACGGTGCAGGTTTGTTGATTTCAAAAGTTAACGTTGAAAACACTCAAGCACCCACACAAGTGCAAGAAGCTTTTGATGACGTAATCAAAGCAAAAGAGGACGAGTTACGTGTACGTAACGAAGCTGAATCTTATGCTAACGGTATTATTCCTGAAGCTCGTGGTCGTGCTCAACGTATTCGAGAGG
Source organism: Marinomonas sp. 5E14-1 (assembly GCF_039939215.1). Taxonomy (NCBI): domain Bacteria; kingdom Pseudomonadati; phylum Pseudomonadota; class Gammaproteobacteria; order Oceanospirillales; family Oceanospirillaceae; genus Marinomonas; species Marinomonas sp. 5E14-1. Next base: position 21,138 of record NZ_JBDXMW010000016.1, read on the forward strand.
AAGCTGAAGCTTACCGCTCTGAAATTGTGGCTCGTGCAAGTGGTCAGGCAGATCGCTTTGATCGTTTGTACCGTGAATATACAAAAGCACCTGATGTAACTCGTCGTCGTTTGTATATCGAAACAATGGAATCCGTTTACAAAGATGTGAATAAGGTTGTTGTTGACACCGAAGGTGGGAATAACATGATGTATCTTCCTTTGGATCAGTTAATGAAACAGCGTGCAGCATCTTCTGATTCTGGTGTGATTGGTTCCACAAATATCGGGTCGTTAACGGATCAAGTTATTGACGAAATTCGTAAACGTCAAAGTTCCACTGTTCGTAGAGAGGGCCGAAACTAATGAAAAGCTTTTCTTTTTCAGTTTTATTTGTTGTTCTTCTCGGTGTTTTGTTTGCTTCACAGACGTTATTTGTTGTGAAAGAAACAGAACGAGCAGTAGTCCTTAAGTTTGGTGAAATTGTTCAGGAAGATGTTCAGCCTGGCCTTCACTTTAAATTGCCTGTTATGAACGAAGTTAAGAAGTTTGATGCTCGAATTTTAACAATGGATTCTCGACCTCAGCGTTATTTAACGCTAGAGAAAAAGGCGGTAATTGTTGATTCTTACGTGAAATGGAAAATTGATTCGGTTGCTAAGTTCTATCAGGCAACATCTGGTGATGAAATCGTTGCTAACCGTGTATTGTCTTCTCGAGTAGATACAGGACTTAGGAATAAGTTTGGTGAAAGAACTATGCACGAAGTTGTGTCTGGCGAACGTGACCAGTTAATGACTGAATTGCGTGACGATCTAAATATTGTTGCTCAGAATGAGTTGGGTATTTCGATTGTTGATATACGTGTGAAACGAATTGATCTTCCGCCAGATGTAAGTGAATCCGTTTATCAACGAATGAGAACAGAGCGTGAACGTGAAGCTCGTGAACATAGATCGAAAGGCTTGGAGCTTGCAGAAGGTATTCGTGCCGATGCAGATCGTCAGCAAGTTGTACTTGAAGCGGAAGCTCAGCGTGACGCGGAAATGATTCGTGGTGACGGTGATGCGAAAGCTGCAGCGATTTACTCTAATGTTTATACACAGGATCCTGAGTTCTACGAGTTTTACCGTAGCCTTCAGGCATACCGTGAGAGCTTTAATGGTAATAGTGACTTGTTTGTCCTAGAGCCAGACAGTGAATTTTTCAAATATTTGAATAGCTCTACAAATGGCACTGCTAAATAGAGTGGATATTCATTAATAATCGTACATGAGGCCTATTTGTTAAAATAGGAAACATGGTACTATTACGCAAACCGGGCATGGCCCGGTTTTTTAATGGTCAAAATAAAGAGAATCTATGCAAGAATTGCTGCAGTCGCTGTTGGTTGGCGTCAGCCTTTTATTGATCGTCGAGGGCTTTTTGCCTTTTCTCGCTCCAAATTTATGGCGAGAAATAATGAAGAAAGCAATCGTGAGCTCAGACTTTAATTTACGTATTCTGGGTATGGTTAGTATGATTCTTGGGTTAATGCTTCTTTTGCTGACACGACGCTAAGAGGATAATTTAATGACATTAGCAGATCGCTGGTTGCTTCCTGAGGGAGTCGATGAAGCGTTGCCAGTACAGGCGGCTAAAATTGAACACCTTAGAAGAACTCTGCTTAATCTCCATGAAAGTTGGGGATACCATCTAGTAATACCTCCTCTTTTAGAGTACCTGGATTCACTTCTCACAGGCGCAGGCTCAGACCTAGAAATTGAAACCTTTAAAGTGATTGACCAATTATCTGGTCGTCTTTTAGGTATTCGTGCCGACTTTACTTCTCAGGTAGCTCGTATTGATGCTCATTGCCTAAAAGGCGAAGGTGTTAAACGATTAAGTTATTGCGGCAGTGTATTAAGAACGGTACCCGCAGGTTTAGATGGTACTCGTAGCCCTATTCAATTAGGTGCAGAAATTTATGGTCATGGTGGTGTTGAAAGTGATATCGAAGTTTTGTCTTTGATGTTGCAAACACTTTCCACTGCCGGGCTTCCTAATCTTGTCCTTGATTTGGGACATGTAGATGTTGTTAGTGGTGTGCTTGCTGCTTGTCATCTTGATAAAACAAATGAAGGTAAGTTGATTGAGTTGTATAAAACCAAAGACTTACCTGAACTTGATCGATTCGTTGAAGGATTGTCTTTACCTGATCAACAAAAGCAATGGTTGGTTGGTTTGCCTCGATTATGTGGTGGTAAAGAAGTATTGGAGCGAGCAACGACATTATTGAATGGTGTAAGTGACACAATTGATGGTGCAATTACATTGTTGGAAACTTTGAGTCACGTCGTTTGTCAGCGTTTTCCAGAAGTCGGTTTGCATTTCGATCTAAGTGATTTGGTTTCTTATAGCTATCATACAGGTGTTGTTTTTGCTGCTTATGTTCCCGGTCATGGTAATGCTATAGCTCGAGGTGGGCGATACAATAATATCGGTCAGGTTTTTGGTCGCTCTCGTCCTGCTACGGGCTTTAGTACTGATGTGAAGGCTTTAGTGGCTTTAACAGATGTTGTGGTAGATAAGCCAAAAATGGTTTTGTCGCCTGTTTGTACAAGTGACGCACTTTGGCAGAGAATTAACACTTTGCGCGCGGAAGGCTATCGTGTCGTTGAGGTTTTAGACGACCTTTATTCAAGTGAAGCGGAGTTTAAGCTGGATTTTGTTGACGGTGTTTGGCAGTTAGTGTCAATTAAAAACTAGAACTTTCTTTAAGAACTATCTAAATGAGACCTGAAATTATGGGTAAAAATGTTGTTATTCTAGGCACTCAATGGGGTGATGAAGGTAAAGGTAAAGTTGTTGATTTGTTGACTGAAGACGTTGCTGCGGTGGTGCGTTTTCAGGGTGGACACAACGCTGGTCATACCTTGGTTATCGATGGTAAGAAAACAGTTTTGCATTTAATACCATCAGGTATTTTACGTGAAGGTGTTCAATGTATTATTGGTAATGGTGTTGTGCTGTCGCCTGAAGCGTTGCAGAAAGAGGTGCTTGAGCTTCTTGAACAAGGTGTTCCCGCTGTAGATCGTTTGAAAATCAGTGCGGCTTGCCCTTTGATTCTTCCTTACCACATTGCTATTGATCAGGCTCGTGAGCTTGCTAAAGGCGAAAAGAAAATCGGTACAACTGGCCGTGGTATCGGGCCGGCTTATGAAGATAAAGTGGCGCGACGTGCTATTCGTGTTGGTGATTTGCTGGATTCTGAGCGCTTTGCAAGCAAGCTTAAAGAAGTGCTTGAATACTACAATTTTGTATTGACTCAATACCACAAAGTTGAGCCAATTTCTTATGATGAGGTCTATGCTGCTGGTCTAGAGATGGCAGAGTTCTTGCGCCCAATGGTTGCAGATACAATTACTCTACTGCATGACTTGCGCAAGTCAGGCGCGAACATTATGTTTGAAGGTGCTCAAGGTTCATTGTTGGATGTTGATCACGGTACTTATCCATACGTTACATCATCTAACACTACTGCTGGCGGCGCGCCCGCTGGTACTGGTTTTGGTCCTTTGTATTTGGATTATGTCTTGGGTATTACGAAAGCCTACACAACCCGTGTTGGTTCTGGTCCTTTCCCGACCGAATTATTCGATGAAGATGGTGAGCGCTTAGGTACTCGCGGCCATGAATTTGGTGCGACAACGGGGCGTTCTCGTCGCTGTGGTTGGTTTGATGCTGTTGCTTTACGTCATGCGGTTCAAATTAACTCAGTATCTGGTATGTGTTTGACTAAGCTTGACGTGCTAGATGGTTCTTCAGTAATCAAAGTTTGTGTGTCTTATACAGATGCAGAAGGTAAGCCGGTTGCTGGTTCACTTGTTGATAGTGAAGGTTACGAGCAAGCGAAGCCTGTTTATGTTGAGCTACCTGGTTGGACTGAATCCACAGTTGGTGCGGCAAACTTTGAAGCATTACCTAAAAATGCTCAAGACTATATTTCTTTCCTAGAAGAGCAAGTTGGTGTCCCTGTAGATATTATTTCTACTGGTCCAGATCGAAATGAGACGATTGTTATCCGCGATCCTTTTAACCAATAATTGATTAAAAGTCGTTCGTAATAATTAGAAAAGCCGCTTTATTGCGGCTTTTTTGTGTTTTGAGGTCTGTTAAGTTCATCATATTAGTATTCTTTGTAAATAGAGTGAAAAGAGGGGGACGAGTTTATTAGCTGCTAAGGTAATATTTACAATTAAGTTTACGGCGATCTAACTGCCTGCTAATAATTGGAAAAATAAGAGGGAAGAGTGATGGTAAGGTTATTGCTTGCTGATGATGATGCTCGTTTATCAGATTTAATTAAAGAATACTTTGATGGTGAAGGTTATGAGGTGGCCCACGCTTGGAATGGTCGTGAGGCACTAGAGTTAATGTCAGTAGACATGCCAGATATTATTATTCTAGATGTAATGATGCCTGAGCTAGATGGCTTTGAAACATTAAAGCAAATTCGAAATAAGAGTGCTGTCCCCGTGATTATGCTAACAGCAAAAGGTGATGATATTGACCGCATTCTTGGGCTGGAAATGGGGGCAGATGATTATTTGTCTAAACCATTTAATCCAAGAGAATTGCTAGCGCGTATTAAAGCAATCTTGCGTCGTGCAAGCCAAGAGCGTGAAGATGACCCAACAGCCGATATCGATTTGTCTGGTGTTTTGTTGCGCCGCAAAGATCGTACGGTTTATTTGGAAGGTGAATTGGTTGAGCTGACAACATCTGAGTACACATTATTAGAGTGTATGTTGATGGCACCTGGTCAAGTATTAACAAAACAAGAGCTTTCAGAGAAAGCACTTGGTCGCAAACTAACTATGTATGATCGTAGTTTGGATATGCATATAAGTAATTTGCGTAAGAAGATTGGTAACTTAGAAACGGGCGACCCTAGAATTAAGACAGTTCGTGGTGTTGGCTATATTTTTGTGTCAAATGAGCAGAGCGCTTAAGCTTTTATGAAGAATACTTTTCTACGCGTGTTTCTTGTGGTGCTGTTGTCTAATATTGTTGTTGTCAGTATTGGTTTGGGGATGGTGCAGTTTATTCAGAAACGCAATCAAGTGTCAGCGGATGTCTTAGGAGATGTCGGTGTTCAATTGGTTGCAGGGTATGAAAAGTTTGGGCTGAGGTCTCTGAAGGCTGAGGTCGAAAAAGCAGAAAAAAGGTTATCTGGGACGATTTACCTTTATCAAGAAAATGGTCGGCCACTTCTTAAATCATTGCCTCGTAATTTTAGAGGGCAAAATACGAATGATTCAGCGAGTCGTCCAGCGGCTGACTTTTTACATAGTCAGTTTATACAGGTGATTGGTGGGAATAATGTTCAATATCTGCTGATCTTTAAGCCGGATCCAAAGATTGATTCTTTGGCGCCGGAGGCTGTAGTTGGGTTTTCTTTGTTGGGTTTGTTGGTGTCGAGTGGTGTATTGGCTTATTGGCTTTTGGGTCCGCTACTTAAATTGCAAAGAGTGGCTCGCTCTTTCGGTCAAGGCGATATGACGGCGAGGGTGGAAGATAAATTAGCTCGACGCCGTGATGCGATTGGTAAGTTGGCTCAAGAATTTAATGAAATGGCAGTTCGTATTGAGACGCTTTTATCGTCTAAAGAGCGTTTGATGAGAGATGTATCTCATGAACTAAGGACTCCTTTGGCACGTATTGAAGTTGCTCTAACTATTGCTGAAGACAAATACGCAATTGAAACTCAAAAAGGTTATTTATGTCGGATTCGTACCGAGTTACATGAGTTGGATGAGTTAATCGGGCAAGTGTTAACTTTGAGTCGTTTAGAAGCGGCTTCGCTTTTAAAAGAGCAAATGAACTTTCAAGAGTGGCTTGATGATATTGTGGATGATGTTAGTTTTGAGAGTCAGTTAAAAGGAATCTCTGTTACCAAGTCCGGTCGTTTTCCTAAAACCATATTGGGTGATCCTCTTCAGCTGCGTCATGCGATAGAAAATGTTCTGCGAAATGCCTGTTTCTATGCAGGTGAAGGTGGTGACATTGAAGTGGTTACTGAAGAAAAATCGGGCTCTGCTTTTATCTATGTTCGAGATAATGGGCCTGGTGTTTCTGAGGATAAATTGGAAAAAATCTTCCACGCTTTTTATAGGTCGTCTGAAGCGCGTGAGACAAATAGTGGTGGTTTTGGTGTAGGGCTAACTATTTCGCAGCGTATTATTCGAGCTCATAAAGGAGTTATTTCAGCTCGAAATCATGAAGAAGGTGGTTTAGAAGTTTGTTTTCAATTGCCTTTGGCATGATCGACTTGGCTTTTTCTGCGGTCGTCAGAAAAAGAGCTTGTTATTGTTGTACTAGGTAAGTAAGATGCGCCTCGCAAGTTGGCTAGGCAGTCGCCGCTCAATTTATTGAGGGGAGGAAAGTCCGGGCTTCGCAGGGTGAAGTGCCAGGTAACGCCTGGGGGGCGCGAGCCTACGGAAAGTGCAGCAGAAAATATACCGCCTAAGCAGTTTAATGCCGGTAAGGTTGAAATGGTGCGGTAAGAGCGCACCGCGCGACTGGTAACAGTTCGTGGCATGGTAAACCCCACTTGAAGCAAGACCAAATAGGAACTCTTTGGCGTGACCCGCGCTGAGTTCGGGTAGGTTGCTAGAGACGTGCAGTGATGTACGGATTAGATGAATGACTGTCCACGACAGAACCCGGCTTATCGGCCAACTTGCAATTTTTCTCTCTTCCCGCGTTAACTATTTTTCCCAATTTCTAATCTTAATTGTCAGAAAGCTAATTTATATTGTTTTCGGCTTTTTTGTGTCTGTGTTTTTTGTTTGCTCTCAATTTTCTGCTGATTTTTCTATTTAACTGTCTTTAAACGAAAAAACGTATAAAAACACCGCTTTTGGGCGGTGTTTTAGTATCCGTTGTGCCCGTTTTTCTATTTTCTACTAATATTTTTTTACTATTTTGATAAAAAAGTGTTAAATTGTGGGATAAAGTGTCTATAAGTGGGGTTTGGTTGTGTTCAGAGGAATTCATCAAGTAAGCGTTGATGTGAAGGGGCGTATGTCGCTCCCTGCACGTTTGCGTGATGAATTAGCCCAATACGACGATGAAGGCGTCGTCGTCACAATTGATCCAGTGTCCAGATGTTTGTTGCTTTATCCCTTATCTGAGTGGGATTTAATTCAACAAAAATTAGACAAGTTGCCGACATTTCAGCCTCAAGCCAGACGGCTTCAGCGTTTACTTGTTGGTCATGCAACAGATTTAGAGGTGGATAAAGCAGGGCGTATTTTGTTGCCAGCGCCACTTCGAGAGTTTGCTCGCTTAGATAAAAAACTCACGATTTTGGGTCAAGGTAAGAAATTAGAGATCTGGAGCTATGAAGAGTGGGAAGCACAACGTGAAGATTACTTGGCTCAAGACGCGCTTGAGGATCTACAAATAGAAACCATGATGGATATTTCTTTATGACAAATACGATGGCAGAACACATAAGCGTCATGCTTCATGAGTCCGTCGATATGCTAGTGACTGACGAGAACGGCCTTTATGTCGATGGTACTTTCGGCCGAGGTGGTCACACTCGTTTAGTGCTAAACAGGCTGAAAGAAGGTCGCTTGCTTGGTTTTGATAAAGATCCTGTGGCAATAGAACATGGTAAACAGCTAGAGCAAGAAGATCCTCGCTTTTCTATTGTACAAGACAGTTTTGCCAATATGGCGATGCAAATTCCTAATGTGTTCCGTGTGGATAGGGTTGACGGTGTGATGATGGATTTGGGGGTTTCTTCTCCTCAAATTGATGACGCTGAACGCGGCTTTAGTTTTATGAACGATGGTCCGCTTGATATGCGCATGAACCCTAACGAAGGGATGAGTGCGGCAGAGTGGATTGCTGTAGCAAAAGAAAAAGAGATTGCAGATGTTATGTATCAATACGGTGAAGAGCGATTCTCTCGTCGTATTGCAAAAGCCATTTGTGAATATCGTGCTCACACTCCTATTTTAACCACTCTTCAATTATCGAAAATTGTAGCTGAAGCTAATCCTGCATGGGAGAAAGGCAAAAATCCTGCAACTCGAGCTTTTCAAGGTATTCGTATTTACATCAATAACGAGCTTGGTGATTTGGAGTTAGGGCTTGATGCCGCTGCCGAAGCTTTAAAAGTTGGCGGACGATTGGCTGTCATCAGTTTTCATTCTCTTGAAGATCGTATTGTTAAGCGCTTCATGAAGTTAAAAGCCAAAGGGCCTGAGTTACCAAGGCATTTACCTATTCAGAATGCACATCTCAACATCAAATTTAAAACAGTGGGTAAGGCCATTAAGCCGTCTCAATCTGAAGTGAGTGAGAATGTTCGCTCTCGAAGCGCGGTGTTAAGAGTTTTGGAGCGAGTAAGTGATTAGGCCGACTTTTTCGCCTTTGATATTTATCGCCTGTGTTTTGATGTTGGCGATCGTTTCTGTAGCGGTCGTTGCTCAAGTTTATGACTTCAGAAAAAACTTCTCTTATCTTCAAGCGTTGAAGCAAAGCGAAGTGGATTACGAAGTGAAATGGGGGCAGTTGTTGCTTGAACAAAGTGCTCTCACTCAGCCGAGCCGTTTAGAGCAGTCGGCAATTAGAAAATTAAATATGCACTCACCTTCACCGGATGAATTGGTAATAGTAAAACCATGAGTACTGAAAATAGTGTTTACACCCCAGCCAAATGGCGTTTTAGATTTGTTTATCTTATCGCTTTGATGTTGTTTCTTGTCGCAGGCGGGCGACTCTTTCACCTGACGGTTGTTGATAGAGATTTTCTACAGAATCAAGGTGAAATTAGAGCAGTAAGAACAGAATCTATTCCTGCCACTCGTGGCATGATTTTAGATCGTCGTGGCGAGCCTTTGGCGGTGAGTACGCCTACTTGGACTGTAGTGGCTAACCCTAGAGCGCTTTGGAATTTAGAGCGTGATCTATCTACGAATTCTGGGCCAGATCAAGAAATTACACGCCTCGCCGAAGTGATGGGTGTTGGACGTGCTTGGTTAGAAGAAAAATTTGAAGCAAACAAAAAGCGGTCTTTTATGTATTTGCGTCGTCAAATATCGCCTCATGAGGCGGACGCTATTATGGCTGCGAAAGTCGTCGGTGTTACAAAAACGAAAGAATATAAGCGCTTTTATCCTGCTGGTGAGGTAGCTTCCCATGTTGTTGGCTTTACCAATATTGATGATAAAGGCCAAGAAGGGGTTGAGTTAGCGTATGACCGAGCATTGCAAGGTGAGCCGGGACGTCGTAGTTATGTTAAGGATCTTTCAGGAAATATTATTCGCGGAATCGGTGTTGATGAGGCAGAGCACCCTGGTGAAAATATAGAGTTGAGCGTCGACCTTAGACTGCAGTATTTGGCTTATCGAGAGTTAAAAGCGGCAGTAACTGAGCATCGTGCAACTTCTGCATCTGCCGTTATTCTAGATGTGAAAACGGGAGAGATTTTGGCGATGGTGAATCAGCCTTCTTATAACCCGAATGATAGATCTAAACTGGAATACGAGGAGTTACGAAATAGAGCGGTAATCGATTTGTTTGAACCAGGTTCAACTATGAAGCCTTTTACTGTTTCTGCGGCTTTGATGTCTGGGCAATACACCACGGAAATGACTATTAATACGTCGCCAGGTTATTTGCGCTTTGGTCGTTTTACCATTCGCGATGCGACTAACTATGGTGATATGGATTTTGAGAAGCTGCTCATCAAGTCGAGTAACGTTGGTGCTTCAAAAATAGCACTTTCTTTGCCTCAAGATGCTATATGGAATATGGATTATGAGCTTGGTATCGGTTCTCCTGTAGGAATAGGTTTCCCTGGTGAAGCCTCTGGCGTGCTGCCGTCGCATCCTAAATGGCATCCATCTGAAATTGCAACCTTGTCTTATGGCTATGGTTTGTCTGTATCGACTTTGCAGTTGGCGCAGGCTTACATGACGTTAGCGAACGATGGCTATCGTGTTCCTGTGACGCTTTTTAAACAAGATTCTCCTGCTAATGGTAAACAAGTGATTCCTCGTAAGGTCGCCAAAGACGTGGTCAAAATGATGGAGGCTGTTGTTCAAAAAGGGTCTGGTAAAGCGGCTCAGATTCCAGGTTACCGAGTGGCGGGAAAAACAGGTACCGTTCATAAAGTTGGCTCGAAAGGCTATGAATATGATCAATACATTGCCTTATTTGCTGGCGTTGCTCCAGCGTCAAATCCGCGCTTAGCCATGGTTGTCATGATAAATGACCCTAAAGGGCGAGAATATTACGGCGGTGAAGTGGCGGCGCCAGTATTTTCTCGAGTCATGGAAGGAGCGTTGACAACATTGAATATTTACCCTGATCTACCAGAAGGTCTTAGAGAAGTGCGTTTGGAGTCGAAGAAAACTGTCCCTCTTCAAGTCGTACAAGGTGGTTAAATGGTTCAATTCTCTCATGAGCAGTTACTTACTTTAGCGGGTTTCTCCGTCGGAGAAAACTCGCATTCTGCGTTTTATAATCTTGTTGAAACAGACAGCCGAAAAGTCAATGAAGATACGATCTTTTTTGCTTTGCCGGGAGTGAGCTCTAATGGTTGGGATTACTTAGACAATGTTGCTTCTCTTGGCTGTCGGGTTGCTGTTGTTCCGAATAATATAGATTTGCACCATGATAAAATTGAGCTTATCTCGGTTGAAGATCCTGCCAAACTTTTAGTCGCTTGTTTACAGCAGTTTTTTGGTGCTATGCCTAAGCAAATGGTGGCTGTTACAGGTACCAATGGCAAGTCGTCTATTTGTTACTATATGGCTCAGCTGGCACAGTATTCTGGTTTAAAGAGTGGTTTGGTGGGGACTTTCGGTGTTGGCGCATTAGATAATCTGCAAGAGGCGAAACAAACTACTCCAGATTTATTATCTCTTCATCGAACACTCATTGAAATGGCTGACTCTGGTGTGGAGTTTGTTGCTTTTGAGGCGTCTTCGCATGCTTTGGATCAAGGGCGAATTGAAGGGGTTCCTTTTCAAACAGCTGTCTTTTCAAACCTGTCTCGTGATCATCTTGATTATCATGGTGATATGGACTCTTATGCTTTGGCCAAACAGCGTTTATTTACTTTTCCAACGCTGACTCATTCTGTTTTCTGTCTTGATGATGAATATGCCACTTTTATGACAAAAGCCGCGCTGAATTCGAGTTGCCACTATTATAGTGCTGAAAATGCATTGGCGGATTTTTACGTAAAGGATCTAGTGCTTGATGTTTCTGGTTTTCGTTTTGTGCTGTGCCATCCTGAAGGGGAAAGCTATGTTGAACTTCCTTTGTTGGGACGTTTTAATGTGCAAAATGCCTTGGCAGCCTTGGCGAGTCTTTGGTACCAAACGAGCGATAAAGCGCTTCTTATCGAAGGTATGTCGAAATTGCGAGGCGCGCCAGGTCGAATGGACAAAGTAGAAGTGGCTGGTGCCCCTCTTGTTGTTGTGGATTTCGCTCATACCTCTGATGCGTTAGTGGTTGCGTTGCAGGCAGTAAAAAAGCATGCCAATGGTCGGCTTATTTGTGTTTTCGGTTGTGGTGGTGATCGTGATAGAGGTAAACGGCCTTTAATGATGTCGGCGGCATTGTCTAATGCGGATTATGTTTGGTTGACATCTGATAACCCAAGAACAGAGTCAATGGAGCAAATTTTTTCTGATGTTTTGTCGGAAGTTGAATCTGATGATAAGAGGTTCTGTCTTGAATTTGACCGTCGTATGGCAATTAGCGAAGCGATTGCCTCTGCAGATGTAAACGATGTGATTCTTATTGCTGGTAAAGGGCATGAAAACTATCAGGATATTCAGGGTGTGAAACACCATTTTGATGATAAAGAGGAAGCCTTAAAGGCGTTGGAAGCTTATGTTGGTTGATCTTACTCTGGCGGATATCGCTGCGGCTTGTCATGGAGAGCTGGTTGGTCCGAACCAAAGTATTCAGTTGGTAGTAACAGATACTCGAAAAATATCGAATGGTTGTTTGTTTGTCGCATTAACAGGTGAGCGTTTTGATGGTCATGATTATGCTGCCGCTGCGATGAATTCTGGTGCGGTTGGTGTATTGGTTGATCGTGATGTGGATGTCGAATCTTATGTCAAAGTGACAGATACTAAGGTTGCGTACGGACGTGTTGCTCGCTTGGTACGAGACGCTTTTAAAGAGCTAGTTGTTTGTATTACAGGTAGTAATGGTAAAACAACTGTAAAAGATTGGTTGGCACAATCCTTTACCGATCAAAAAGTGTTAAAAACGCAGGCCAATTTGAACAATCAAATAGGTGTGCCGCAAACTTTGTTAGGTTTAGCGTCTTTTCATGATGTTGCTGTGGTAGAAACGGGAACCAGTATTCCGGGTGAAATCGAGCGATTGGCTGAGATTGCTTTTCCAGATGTGGTGATTTTAACCAATGCAAGTGGTAGTCACTTTGAAGGTTTTGGAAGTCTTGAGGGCATTGCTAAGGAAAAAGGGTGTTTGATTTCTGGCGCTCACCCTGATGCGACAATTATTCTAAATTCTGATGATGGTTTTTATCCTTATTGGTGTGAGTTGGCTGGTTCGCGTCCTGTGTTGTCTTTTGGTTTCGGTGAGTCTGCGGATCTTTATGCTTTTGATTTAGAGCTAAACGCTGAATCTAGTCAGGCAAAGTTTTGCTATCAAGGTGAAGTGCTATCTGTATTTATAGCAAGTGCAGGTAAACATCAAATTGCTAATGGTATGGCGGTTGTGTTGGCTTTAATGGCAACTGGCATGAGTTTCCATGATGCGGTGCAAAAATTGGAATCTCCAGTGCATATATCTGGGCGATTAGAGCGCCTTAGAACAAAAAATGAAGCTCTCTTAATTAATGATTGTTACAATGCCAGCCCAACATCTGTAGAGGCCGCAATTGATGTGCTTGCTATGCAGTCAGTTGATAAAACATGGCTGATTTTGGGGGCGTTAGGAGAGCTTGGTGAACGACAGGAAGCTGTCCATCGAAATCTAGGTTTATACGCTAAAGAAAAAGGTATTTCTTGTTTGATTTGTGTTGGTGCCGTTGCAGGTGTGGCAGGAGCTGCTTTTATGGAAAAAGGCGGTGATGCAAAGTTGTGTAATTCACATGATGAAGCGGCAGCGTTAGTTTGTTCGCTTGGAAGAAATCACGCCATTTTAGTGAAGGGCTCTCGCTCCGCTAAAATGGAAAATGTTATTGAAGCATTAAAATAATTAGGATGTTCCTGACCAATGTTACTTTTGCTGGCGACTTATTTAAGTAAGTATCACACTTTTTTTGCAGTGTTTAATTATTTGTCACTTCGAGCCATTTTGGGTGTGCTCACTGCGTTAGTTATCTCTCTTTTAATCGGCAATAAAGTAATTGTTTTATTGCAGCGTTTGCAAATCGGGCAAGCTGTTCGAGATGACGGCCCACAATCCCATTTATCCAAAGCCGGTACACCAACGATGGGTGGAGCGTTAATTATTTTTTCCATCACGGTCAGTACGCTTTTGTGGGGCGATTTAACCAACCAATATGTGTGGGTTGTTTTGCTAGTTATGTTGGCTTTTGGCGTTGTTGGTTGGGTTGATGATTATCGAAAAGTCGTGGAAAAAAATTCTCGAGGTTTACCTAGCCGTTGGAAATATTTTTGGCAAAGTGTATTCGGTTTGGCGGCAGCGTTTTATTTGTATTACACAGCCAGTACACCAGCCGAAACGACATTGATAGTTCCTTTGTTTAAAGATGTGGCTATTCCTTTAGGCGCGTTTTTTATTGTGCTTACTTATTTTGTTATTGTCGGAACCAGTAATGCAGTCAACCTTACTGACGGTCTAGATGGTTTAGCAATTTTACCTACTGTACTCGTAGGTGGCGCGTTAGGTGTGTTTGCTTATTTAACCGGTAACGTTCGCTTTTCTGAGTATTTGTTAATTCCTTATGTGCATGGTTCGGGTGAGTTACTCGTATTTTGTGCCGCTTTAGCGGGGGCTGGATTGGGCTTTTTGTGGTTTAACACATACCCAGCGCAAATATTTATGGGGGATGTAGGTTCCTTGGCACTTGGTGCAGCGCTGGGTGTGATAGCGGTGATTGTTCGCCAAGAGTTGGTATTGTTTATTATGGGCGGTGTTTTTGTTATGGAAACCGTGTCTGTAATCTTGCAAGTCGCCTCCTATAAGTTAACAAAACGCAGAATTTTTAGAATGGCGCCAATACATCATCATTTTGAGTTAAAAGGATGGGCTGAGCCTAAAGTGATTGTGCGTTTTTGGATTATTACTGTTTGCCTTGTTTTGATTGGTTTCGCTACCTTAAAAGTACGTTAGGAGTTTTAAATGTCGTTGATCGGGTCAGATCGAGTAAGAGCCGTTGTTGGCTTGGGAGCGACAGGTTTATCTTGTGTACGCTTTTTAGCTAGCAAGGGAATTGATTTTTATGTGGTGGATTCTCGTGAGAACCCTCCAGGATTGGAACAGGCAAAATTGCTTTGTCCAGAAGATCGTATTTTGACAGGTGATTTAGCGGTACTTGAAACCCTTGGTGTAACTGAATTGTATGTTAGCCCTGGTATCGCATTGCGGACGCCTGTTTTGTCTCGTTTAGCTGAAAAGGGTGTGGCCATGCGAGGCGATATTGATTTGTTTTGCGATTATGTGGACGCACCGTTCGTCGCTATTACAGGCTCAAATGCCAAAAGCACAGTCACTACCTTGGTGGCTTTGTTGCTTCAGGCGTGCGGAAAAAATGTTAAGGCAGGCGGCAATTTAGGATTGCCAGCTTTGGATCTCCTTTCTTCCGGTACGGATTATTATGTATTGGAATTATCTAGCTTTCAGCTTGAAACGACACCTGCTTTGCAAGCGGATGTAGCTTGTCTTTTAAATGTCTCTGAAGATCATATGGATCGTTATAGTGATTTTTACGAGTATCAGCGCGTGAAGCAAAGAGTGTATCGAGGTTGTAAAGCGGCAGTTTGCAACAAACAAGATATTTTGACGGCACCTTTACTGGCAGAAGCAACCCCTGTGCGTGCTTTCACGACAAAAAGTCCAGACCTTAAAGAGTTTGGTATGTTGAAAGATGATGATGGAGCTTGGTTATGTCGTGGTGTTGAGCGCTTGTACCATACTTCTCAAATTGCATTAAAAGGCACGCACAATTACGCAAATATTTTGGCTGCACTGGCTATGCTGGAATTATTGGGCATGGATGTGCTATCAGAAGCTGTTGCTAAGGTTTTAGCGGAATTTGGCGGTTTGTCACATCGTTGTGAAAGTGTTCGTACTTATCGCGGAGCCACGTTTATTAATGACTCCAAAGGTACAAACGTTGGTGCAACCCTTGCTGCTTTACAGGGGCTTGGCTCCACGTCACATAAAAACATTACTCTTATTGCTGGCGGTGAGGGGAAAGGGGCGGACTTCAGTGACTTGAAAAAGCCTGTATCTGATTTTGTTTGTACGGTTTATTTGTTTGGTAAAGACGCGGATAACATTGCGAAGGCATTGTCTCTAGATGCTAATATCAAACGCTTTGAAACATTGGATGAAATTATTCATGACATTTCTTCGACGGTAAAAGAAGATGATGTGGTCCTTTTTTCGCCGGCCTGCGCTAGTTTGGATATATACAAAAACTATGAAGCGCGCGGCGAGCACTTCGTAAACTTGGTTACTGCCTTATGACATGGTTAAACATGTTTGATCGGGTTTCTTGGCGAGAATTTTCTCGTATCGATGCTATTTTCTTGTCTTCTGTAGTGTCTATTTTGGCGTTGGGTATTGTTATGGTATCTAGTGCTTCCATTTCTGTGTCAGAAAGCATTCACGGTCACCCTTACTTTTTCATGATGCGTCAGTCCTTGTACTTGATTCTTGGTTTGGTATTCGGTTGGGCTTTGTTGTCTTTACCCACTAGCCAATTGCAAAAATGGGGCATCCTGATGATGGGTTTGTCTCTTATTTTGTTGATATTGGTTTTGGTGCCAGGAATCGGGAAGAGTGTAAATGGTAGTCGTCGTTGGATTAATTTAGTGGTGTTTAACCTACAAGCCTCGGAGGTCGCGAAAGTTTGTGTGGTGGTTTATATGTCTGGTTATTTGGTACGACGTGCTGACCGAGTGCGAGAAGGGTGGGTTGGTTTCTTTCTTCCTCTTTGTCTTTGTAGTGTTTTCTTGCTGTTTTTATTACTTGAACCAGATTTCGGGGCGTCGGTTGTGTTGCTCGGCACTGTGATGGTTCTGTTGTTTTTAGGTGGGGCGCCTTTATACCAGTTTTTGCTTTTGATGGTAGGTGCTGTGTCTATGTTAGGTGTGGTGGCGATATCTGAAAGTTATCGTTTAAAACGCTTGATGAATTTTATTGACCCTTGGGCGGATCCTTTTAATGAAGGCTATCAGTTAAGTCAGGCGCTTATCGCATATGGACGTGGTGAGTGGTTTGGTCTTGGTTTGGGTAACAGTGTTCAAAAGCTTTCCTACTTGCCTGAGGCGCATACCGATTTTGTATTTTCGATTTGGGTTGAAGAAACGGGTATGTTGGGTGGTTTGCTGCTGATTCTTTTGTTTGCTGTGATGATAGGGCGAACATTTAAAATAGGCAGAAAAGCCATGTTTTTATCGCGACCTTTTGCTGCTTACATGTGTTTTGGTTTTGCGATTCTTATTTTAGCTCAAGTGATTATTAATATCGGTGTGAACACTGGATTCTTGCCAACAAAAGGGTTAACACTGCCTTTAATTAGTTACGGTGGTAGTAGTTTGATTATCACTTTGGGAAGTTTGTTTGTGGTTGCCCGAGTTGATGTAGAGAATCGTCGCGCTGATAAGGAACTCGGTGTCACGGACGCCAAGCTAGAAAGTGACAGTCAAGAAAAAGAGAGAGCAGAATGAGTGCTACTAAAAAAGTTATTGTGATGGCTGGCGGAACTGGCGGACATATTTATCCTGCTCTAGCTTGTGTCCATGCTTTTATTGATAAAGGTCTGGATGTTGAATGGCTTGGGTCAAAAGGTGGGATGGAAGAAAAGCTTGTCGCGGAACATGATATTCGCCTGCATTCATTATCAATTAAAGGTGTAAGAGGTAAAGGCTTATTAGGGCTTCTGGCTGCTCCATTTAGAGTCTTGCATGCTATTGGTCAGGCTGTTGCTGTTTTACAAAAAACAAAACCTGATGTTGTGTTGGGAATGGGTGGGTTTGTTGCCGGCCCTGGTGGCGTTGCGGCTAAGCTGTTGAGAATTCCACTAGTGATTCATGAGCAAAATGCGGTTGCAGGAACCACAAACAAATTGTTATCTAAAGTAGCCACTTTGAAGTTGCAAGCTTTTGATAGTGCTCTGCCTAATGCTTTGAGTGTTGGTAACCCAATTCGAAATGATATATTGCAGCAGCAAGTTCGTGTCACCAGAGAAAATGTAGCACGCCCGTTACGGTTGTTGGTTGTCGGTGGAAGCTTAGGTGCAAAAGCAATTAATGATGTGATGCCGCAGGTTTTGGCTAATTGGTCTTTTTCTCAGCGTTTGGATGTTTGGCATCAAACAGGTGTGCGAAATTTTGATGAAGTTAAAGCTTTATATAAAAATGCCAATGTTGATGCGAGAGTTGAGCCGTATTTGGATAATATGGATCAAGCGTATTATTGGGCGGATATTGTTCTGTGTCGTGCTGGTGCTATGACGGTCAGCGAGTTGGCGGTAGCTGGATTGCCTTCTATTTTGATTCCATATCCTTTTGCAATTGATGATCATCAGACTGAGAATGCCCGTTATTTAGAGAAAGTAGGCGGGGCGTATTTGCTGCCTCAGCCACAACTGACCTGTGAAAAAATTCTATCTTTACTTTCTGAGTTTGTTGAAAACGAAGAAGCATTAATAAAAATGGGCGAGCAAGCGAAAGCGGTGGCTCACCCTAATGCAACACAAGATGTGGTTGCACACTGTTTAAGGTTAATAAAATGATGATTGATCAGAAGACACAATACGATATTCCAACTATGCGCCGCATTCAAAATATCCATTTCATCGGTATTGGCGGTGTTGGGATGTGTGGTATCGCGGAAGTGTTACATAATCAAGGTTATCAAGTTTCTGGTTCCGACTTAAAATCCTCGGCGGTGACTGAGCGTTTAGAAGAGTTAGGGATTAAGGTGTATTTAGGGCATTTGGAAGAAAATGTCTATGACGCTCACGTTATTGTTGTTTCGACAGCCATTAACGAGGAAAACCCAGAGATTATTTGGGGTAAAGAGCATCGCATTCCAATTGTTCGTAGAGCAGAAATGTTGGCTGAATTGATGCGCTACCGACATGGTATTGCTGTGGCGGGAACTCATGGTAAAACAACAACAACGAGTTTAATGGCATCGATTTTAGCAGCGACAGGTGAAGCGCCTACCTTTGTTATTGGTGGCCGTTTAACCAGTGCTGGTGCAAATGCGCAATTAGGTAGTAGCTCTTATCTTGTGGCCGAGGCAGATGAAAGTGATGCTTCATTCCTTCACTTACAGCCTCAAACTGTCATCGTGACGAATATCGATGAAGATCACATGGACACTTATGATGGTGACTTTGAAAAAGTAAAACATACTTTTGTGGAGTTCATACATAATTTGCCGTTTTATGGTTTGGCTGTGTTGTGTGTAGATGACGAGAATGTTCGGGAGATTTTACCTTCATTGAGTCGCCCTGTATTGACTTATGGTATTGAGCAGCAAGCTGATTTCTATGCGACTGACATTGTTCAAACTGGTCGCTACTGTGAGTTTTTAGCGCATCGACCAGAAGGTGAACCATTGAAGATTCGTTTGCCTATGCCTGGTAGGCATAATGTTTTGAATGCTCTGTCGACAATTGCTGTTGCAACGGATCTTGGTGTGGATGCAAGCGCTATTCAAGCAGGATTAATGGGCTTTGAAGGTGTTGGTCGTCGTTTTCAGGAGCAGAAGCCGCTGGCGCTTCCTAATGGCTCCGAAGTGATGTTTGTCGATGATTATGGTCATCACCCAAGTGAAGTGTTGGCGACGATTAAAGCTATTCGCGGAGGGTGGCCAGAAAAACGTTTGGTTATGGTTTATCAGCCTCATCGCTATACTCGTACTCGAGATTTGTATGAAGACTTTGTGCGTGTTTTATCGCAAGTCGATGTGCTCTTATTGTTAGATGTTTATGCAGCGGGTGAAACGCCAATTAATGGCGCTGATAGCCGATCTTTGTGTGGCAGTATTCGTCAGCGCGGTAATGTTGACCCTATTCATGTGGGTGGTGAATCTGATTTACGCTCGATTTTGAGTAATGTTTTGCGAGATGGGGATTTGTTAATTACACAAGGTGCTGGGGATATCGGTGCTGTGTCTAAAAAATTGTCAGTAAGCGGTATTTGATATGTCAAAGTCATTAAAAGAACTGGTTATTGCTGTCATCTATGGTGGACGTTCTGCAGAGCGTGAAGTGTCTTTGCAAAGTGGTCTGCTCGTTGTTGAAGGTCTTAAAGCAAAAGGTTGTCAGGTAATTGGCCTTGATTTATATGGCGAAAAGGCAAGTCTAGATCCAGTGCAGCAGCTTCAATCTATAGAGTTTGATTTGGCGTTTATAGCACTCCACGGTGGAGAAGGGGAAGATGGCCGAGTTCAAGCTTTGCTAGAGATGTTAGGTAAGCCCTACACAGGAAGTTCGCCGTTAGCGTGTGGTTTAGCGATGGACAAGGTTTTAACCAAGCGTTTTTGGAATGGTATTGGCATACCAACACCCGCTTATTTATCGTTTGTTGATCAAGTTGATGCGAACGTTATCGAAGAAAGCATGTCTTATCCTATGATTGTGAAGCCTTCTAGGGAAGGGTCAACAATAGGAATTAATAAGGCAAGTAATCGTGAAGAGTTGGATGAGGCGCTTCTAAAAGCACTTGAATACGATTCCGATGTGTTGGTTGAAGAGTTCGTTGATGGTCCAGAGTTTACTATCACAATCATTGATGATGTTGCTTACCCTGCAATTGGCTTGAAGGCATCGCCAGATCACAAGTTGTATGATTATGAGGCTAAGTATATAGCGGAAGATACACAATATTTATTGCCTTGTGGTTTGAATGAAGATGACGAAAACGAACTGCAAATGCTTGCGTTAGATGCTTATCGTTCGTTGGGTTGTTCTGGTTGGGGGCGTGTAGACATTATGCGTGATCAGGCTGGTGTATTTTGGGTGTTGGAAGTTAATACAGCTCCGGGTATGACGACTCACAGTCTTGTCCCTATGGCAGCTAATCATGTTGGTATTGATTACCCTTCATTGGTGGAGAAAATTGCCATAGATGCTTGGGGAAAAGCAGAGCGTGATTGATTTATGAGGATAGCGGCGCTTATTGGGGCGATTTTATTGATATTGGTTGCCATTTTCCAGGATGAAGATTCCCCCGTTACTTGGTTTGCTATTCAAAAAATCGAGATAGAAGGGGATTTGAATTATGTTACGGAAGCTGAGCTTGAAGCGCATTATTCTGAATTGTTAGGCGAGAGTCTGTTAAGTCTTTCTGTGGTAGATGCTTTAGACCTTGCAAGGTCGCCTGAGTGGGTTGAAAGTGCAGAAGTGCGTAAAGTTTGGCCAAATATATTGCAGGTGCTTGTTCATGAGTACACTCCGCTCGCATACTGGCGTGATCGACAGTTGATCTCAACATCTTCTGTGGTGATTAGACCTAATCAAATTCCAGATCTGCCACTTCCTCGTTTATATGGCCCAGATGGCACAAGTGATGTTGTGCTTGAGCAGTTTGGTTTGATTAGTCAGGTATTGGCTGCAACATCTTTGCGGATTTTTACACTAACTTTAGAACCTAGAGGCGCTTGGAATGTTACCTTTACCAACGGCATAGTTGTAAAGCTGGGTAGAGAGGAAGTTTTAGAGAGATTACAGCGCTTTATAGCGGTGTATAAAAGTGATTTATCGGGTAGAATAGATCAAATTACGTCAGTCGATGCTCGCTACCCTCATGGTGTGGCAGTGGGTTGGAAAGCAAAAGAGTGACATTAACTTGTTTGTTGTTATTTATAAACGCAAACATCAGTAGTTATAAAACACGCAATACCGGGAAGGTGAAATGATAGTCGGTTTGGATGTAGGCACATCAAAAGTTATCTGTTTAGTTGGTGAAGTACTGGCTGATGGTAGTTTGGAAATTGTCGGTATTGGCTCTCATAGCGCCAAAGGTATGAAGCGTGGCGTTGTTATAAATATTGAATCTACAGTGCAATCTATTCAGCGAGCAGTTGAAGAAGCTGAGCTGATGGCAGGATGTAATATTCATTCTGTGTATGTCAGTGTGGCAGGTAGTCATATTCGTAGCTTGAACTCTCATGGCATTGTTGCCGTTAAGAACGGTGAAGTTCAGCAAGAAGATATAGAAAGAGTGATAGACGCAGCGCAAGCTGTTCCAATTTCATCCGATCAACGCGTTCTCCATATTCTTCCACAGGAATACCACATAGACTCTCAAGAAGGGATTAAAGACCCTTTAGGTATGTCTGGTGTTCGTCTTGAAGCAAATGTTCATCTTATTTCTGGTGCCGTTAATGCGGTTATGAATGTAGAAAAGTGCATTAAGCGCTGTGGCTTAGGTGTTGATGGCGTCATTCTTTCTCAGCTCGCTTCTAGTGATTCTTCATTAAGTGAAGATGAAAAAGATTTAGGTGTTTGTTTGATCGATATTGGTGCTGGCACATCAGATATTGCGGTCTGGATTGATGGTGCGTTACATCATACAGCTGTCGTACCCGTTGCTGGAGATCAAGTGACAAATGATATTTCCATGGCGTTGCGCACACCGACTCAGCATGCTGAAGAAATAAAGGTGAAATACGCCTGCGCAATGTCATCTATGGTATCTGCAGATCAAGTTTTGCAGGTGCCAAGTGTTGGTGATCGCCAACCAAGATCAATCACTCGTCATACCCTGACAGAGGTGGTTGAGGCAAGATATGAAGAAATTTACACCTTAATTTTGGATGAGTTAAGGCGTAGTGGTTACGCAGAGAGAATCCCAGCAGGTATTGTAATTACTGGTGGTACGTCGCTTATGGAAGGCGCTGCAGACTTGGCTGAGAAGATTTTTCAGATGCCAATTCGATTATCTGTGCCAGATTGTACTAAAGGAATGTCTGATATTGTCGATAACCCTATATATTCAACAAGCGTTGGATTATTGGCTTATGGTAGTAAAGAGACCGAAGTAACTGAAATCTCAAAGCGGACGATGTCTAAGACGAAAACTAAACGAGAAACATCAATTCTGGTACCTAAGGAAACTAAACCATCTTTCAGTGCAACGAAGGCATGGCAGAAATTAAAACACTGGTTTCAGAGTTATATTTAGTCAGAATTGATTATGAATTTATTTGAGGAGCGATAAGCCCATGAGTGTCTTTGATTTAGCAGAAGATAATTTGTCCGATAATGCTGTTATTAAAGTAATTGGTGTTGGTGGTGGCGGCGGTAATGCTGTTCGTCATATGTTGCAAAATCGCCTAGAGGGCGTTGAGTTCATTTGTGCCAATACAGATTCGAAAGCCTTAATAGGTTTTGATACGGGTGTTTCTTTGCAATTAGGTTCAGCCATCACTAAAGGGCTTGGAGCTGGCGCAAACCCTGAGGTCGGACGAGACTCTGCCCTAGAAGATCAAGAAAAAATTACACATTTGCTAACTGGTGCCGATATGGTGTTTATCACGGCCGGTATGGGTGGCGGCACAGGAACGGGTGCGGCACCTGTTATTGCTAAAGTTGCTCGTGAGTTGGGCATATTAACTGTTGCTGTAGTAACTAAGCCTTTTCCTTTCGAAGGCCGCCGTCGAGCAAAAGTTGCCGAAGAAGGTGTTAAAGAATTACGAGAAAATGTCGATTCATTAATTACAGTACCAAATGAACGCCTTCTTCCTGTGCTAGGTAAAAATATTTCATTGTTGAAAGCGTTTGGTGAAGCGAACAATGTTCTGTTTAATGCTGTTCAAGGTATTACAGATTTGATTATGCGACCAGGCCTTATCAACGTTGACTTCGCTGATGTAAGAACGGTGATGTCTGAGATGGGAATGGCGATGATGGGAACGGGCTCTGCATCAGGTGATGATAGAGCAAGGGTTGCAGCAGAGGCTGCTATACATAATCCATTATTAGAAGATATCAATCTTAAAGGTGCGCGAGGTGTACTGGTAAATATCACGGCAAACGAAGAAGTTGGTTTGTCTGAGTTTACTGAGGTTGGTGGCATTATTGAAGAATATGCATCGGAAGATGCTACTGTCGTGATTGGTTGTGCAATTGATCCTAATGTTGGTGATGAAATGCGAGTTACGGTGGTGGCAACTGGTTTAGAGGGTCGTCCTGCAGTTGAAATGAAATCTGCTGTTGGTGAATCTGTTGTCTCTCAACCAGTAACGGCAAGACCTGAACCTGTAGTGGAGAGTGTAGAAACGCCTCAAGTTGTAGCGTCTCAGTCTGAGTCTCAACCATTGCCTAATGCAAAGGTTGAAGAGGTAGAGAAAAGCTTGAATGAAAAAGTAGAGTCAGCTGACTCTTCTGAAGCGTCGAGTGACGATAAATTATCGTATTTGGACATTCCAGCATTCTTGCGTAGACAAGCTGACTAGACTAGTTTGCGCAAAAATAATGAAATATCAATATGTTGGATTGTATAATCAAGAGCTTGTTGATACTATTTTTTCAAAGATTAGTATCCATTCATAAAATTGTAGGAATATAATGGTACGCCAACACACACTAAAAAACATTATTCGAGCAACTGGAGTTGGTTTACACTCTGGTGAGAAAGTGTATTTGACACTTAAACCAGCACCTGTAAATACTGGCATTGTATTTGTTCGTACAGACTTAGATCCTGTTGTAGAAATTCCTGGTGATGCTCGATCGGTAGGTTCAACTAATTTTGCTACGGCTTTATGTCAGGGTGATGTAAAAGTTAGCACTGTGGAGCATTTGTTATCTGCAATGGCTGGTTTAGGTGTTGATAATGCCTATGTTGAAGTGAGTGCTAGTGAGATTCCTTTGATGGATGGTAGTGCGAGTCCTTTTGTATTTTTATTGCAATCTGCTGGATTGGAAGCTCAAAACGCGCCTAAGAAATTCATCAGAGTCAAAAAGCCAATTAAAGTAGAAGAAGACGATAAGTTTGCTTCATTAGAGCCTCATTCTTGCTTTCGTTTGTCTTTTACTATTGATTTTCAGCACCCTGCAATTGGTGAAGATGTTCAAAGTACTTCATTCGATTTCTCGACAACAACCTTTGTCAAAGAAATTAGTCGTGCAAGAACATTTGGTTTTATGAAAGATCTTGAATACTTCAAGAATAATAACCTTGCTCGCGGTGCAAACATGGAAAATGCAATCGTTCTTGATGATTTTAGAGTATTGAATGACGAAGGTTTGCGTTATAGAGATGAGCTAGTACGTCACAAGGTGTTAGATGCTATTGGTGATCTTTATTTGCTAGGTCATAGTTTGATTGGTGAATATAAAGCATACAAATCTGGACACGCATTAAACAACAAATTGTTGTTGGCTTTGCTTGAGCAGCAAGATGCTTGGGAATATGTTGTCTTTGAGGATGAAGCGCAAGCTGACCCTATTTCTTATACGGATTCAGTTTTTGCAAATGCCTAGTTACTAGTGCTGAAAACTTGATCGAATTACAAAAAAACCAGACATAATGTCTGGTTTTTTTGTATATAGGTTCTTGATATTTCATGTTTTGTCACACATTACCATGATAGACTGTGTTTATTACTAATTGGATACGTTGAGTTCAAGATGTTAGGAACTGTAATTAAAAAAATTATCGGTACAAAGAATGACCGAGAAGTTAAACGATATAGAAAAGTTGTTTCACAAATCAATCAATTTGAAGAGCCTTTAAAAGGATTGTCTGATGACGATTTGGCTGCAAAAACGGGTGAGTTTCGTGAGCGTCTTCATGCCGGAGCATCATTAGATTCTATTTTACCGGAAGCTTTTGCCGTTGTTCGCGAGGGTAGTCGTCGAGTTATGGGAATGCGTCATTTCGACGTTCAGCTTATCGGCGGTATGGTACTTAATGAAGGTCGTATCGCAGAAATGCGTACAGGTGAAGGTAAAACGCTGGTTGCGACTCTGGCAGTATATTTAAACGCTTTATCATCAAAAGGTATTCATGTTGTTACCGTGAATGACTATTTGGCAAAGCGTGACGCTAATTGGATGAGACCACTTTATGAGTTCTTAGATATGAGTGTTGGCGTTGTCTTTTCTGGGCAGGATCGAGAAGACAAAAAAGCTGCTTACTTATGTGATATCACTTATGGCACCAACAACGAATTTGGTTTTGATTATTTGCGTGACAACATGGTTTTCCGTTTAGAAGATCGTGTGCAGCGTGAATTGAATTTCTCTGTTGTCGATGAGGTGGATTCCATTCTTATTGATGAGGCTAGAACGCCGCTTATTATTTCTGGTGCAGTTGAAGATAGTTCAGAGCAGTATCGCCGAATCAATGAACTGGCACCTTTGCTTATTAAGCAAGAAGAAGCGGAAGGTGAAGACGAAATAACGGGTCATTATGTTTATGATGAATCTCAGCGCAATATTGAATTAACTGAAGAAGGCCACTCTTTTGTCGAAGGTTGGTTGGTAGAGCAAGACATGCTAGGTGAAGGTGAGAGCCTTTATGCAGCTGCGAATTTGTCTTTGCTTCATCATGTTCATGCTTGTCTGAAAGCTCATGTTATTTTCAAGAAAAACGTTGATTATGTTATTCAAGGTGATCAAATCGTCATCGTTGATGAACATACTGGACGTACTATGGCTGGGCGCCGTTGGTCTGAAGGAATTCACCAAGCGGTTGAAGCAAAAGAAGGTGTGACTATTCAGGCGGAAAGCCAGACTTTGGCTTCAACAACCTTCCAGAATTATTTCCGTTTATATGAAAAATTGTCAGGTATGACAGGGACAGCAGACACTGAAGCTTTTGAGTTTCAGCAAATTTATGGTTTGTCTGTTGTTGTTATTCCAACGAATCGCCAAGTTCAGCGTAAAGACTTCAATGACTTGATTTATATGTCTACTGAAGACAAGTTTGAAGCGATTGTAGTAGATATTGAAGAAGTGGTTAATCAAGGTCGCCCTGTACTTGTTGGTACTGCTTCGATTGAATATTCTGAGTTGTTATCAAGCTATCTCAATAAAAAGAACGTAAAACATAATGTGTTGAATGCCAAACAGCATGAGAGAGAGGCGGAAATTGTCGCTGATGCTGGTCGACCTGGGGCTGTAACCATTGCAACTAACATGGCTGGGCGTGGTACCGACATTGTTCTTGGCGGTAATTTGCAAGTTGAGCTGGCTCAACTTGGTGAAAGCGCTAGCCAAGAAAGTATTGATGCACTTAAAGCAGATTGGGAATCACGTAATGAAGCTGTTTTGACTGCAGGTGGTTTGCATATTATCGGTACAGAACGTCATGAATCTCGCCGTATAGATAATCAGTTGCGTGGCCGTGCAGGCCGTCAAGGTGATGTAGGTTCTTCTCGTTTCTACTTATCACTAGAAGATAATTTAATGCGGATTTTCATGTCAGACCGCATCAAGAAAATGATGATGGCACTTGGTATGGAAAAAGGTGAAGCCATTGAGCATAAGATGGTTTCTAACGCGATTGAAAAAGCCCAGCGTAAAGTTGAAGGTCGTAACTTCGATATTCGTAAACAGTTATTAGAATACGACGATGTTGCTAATGATCAGAGGCAAGTAATCTATACTCAGCGCTTTGATATGATGGTTTCTGATGATTTATCTGAAGCTATTGCAGCAATGAGAGAGGAAGTTATTTCTGACTTGATTGATGAGTTTATACCGCCTCAAAGTATCTTTGATATGTGGGATCTTACTGGTCTGGAAGAGAAGTTACGCAACGAATTCGGCTTAGACTTGCCTATTGCTCAGTGGGTTGAAGAAGATAAAAAACTTTATGAAGAGCCACTTCGTCAGAAGGTTCTTGATAGTGTGGCTTCTAATCATAAGGAAAAAGAAGAGATTGCTGGAGCTCCTGCATTCCGATCATTTGAGAAACAAGTATTGCTTCAAGTGCTTGATACTCTTTGGAAAGAACATTTGCAAACCATGGACATGCTGCGCCAAGGTATTCATTTGCGTGGTTATGCTCAGAAAAATCCGAAGCAAGAATATAAGCGTGAAGCATTTGAATTGTTCCAAGGTTTATTAAGCCAGATTAAATTTGAAGTTATTCAAATTATCACGAGAGTAAAAATACAGTCTGCAGAAGAAGCTGAAAAGATTGAAGAAGCTCGTCGTCAGCAAGAAGAAAAGACTAAAATGGACATGGTTCACAACTCTGTAGACTCATTATCGAATGAATCGGATTCATCGTCTGATGATGGTGCTGAGTACCCTAAAGTAGGTCGAAATGAGCTTTGTCCTTGTGGCTCTGGTAAGAAATACAAACAATGTCACGGTCGCCTAGTTTAATTGGAGAGCATTTAAATGGCTGTAGGGTTGCATGATTTCCCTCTCATACCTGAAATTAAAGGTGTGAGAATTGGTGTTACGGAAGCGGGTATTAAAAAAGCAAACAAAAAAGACCTTGTTCTTTTTGAGTTGTGTGAAGGTGCTTCCGTTGCTGGTGTGTTTACTCAAAACGCTTTCTGCGCTGCGCCAGTTCGTATTTGTCAGAAGCATTTAAGCACGACAAACAGTAGATATTTGCTTGTTAATACAGGCAATGCTAATGCCGGTACTGGAAAGTCAGGGCTTGAAAATGCATTAAAGACTTGTGATGCGTTAGCGCTTCAAGTAGGTGTTGATGTTGATGCTGTTTTACCTTTTTCAACAGGTGTAATTGGTGAGCCTTTACAAGTAAATAAAATCATTGATGCGATACCGGCAGCGATTGCTAACTTATCTGCGGATAATTGGAATGCGGCAGGTGTTGGTATTATGACTACTGATACTTTGCCAAAAGGCTCAGTACGCACCTTTGAATTTGAAGGTCGAACTTATACCGTCGCGGGTATTTCGAAAGGTGCTGGCATGATTCGTCCTAACATGGCGACCATGTTGGGTTATGTATTCAGCGATATTTCAATGGATGAGGATTTGCTTCACAGCATTTTAAAAGACGTTGTAAATAAGAGCTTTAATCGCATTACAGTTGATAGTGATACATCAACTAATGATTCTTGTATTGCTGTTGCTACTGGAATGGCAAGTAATGTTAAATTGACTTCTATTAACGAGCCTTTGACGCAAGTCTTTATCTCGGCTTTTACAGAAGTAATGCAAGAGCTTGCTCATGCAATCGTAAGAGATGGAGAAGGTGCGACTAAGTTTGTGACTGTTGAGGTTGTTGGTGCCGTTGAGCAACAAGATGCGACTAAAACTGCATTTGAAATCGCGCACTCACCACTGGTGAAAACAGCTCTTTTCGCTTCAGATCCTAACTGGGGGCGTATTTTGGCTGTTGTCGGTCGTGCAGGTGTTGAGAATTTAGATGTTGATAAAGTTCAGTTGCATATTAATGGTTTCGAGATCGCGCGAGACGGTGGTAGATCCCCTGACTATTTGGAAGAGCATGGCCAAAAAGCCATGGCGCCAGATGAAATCCATATTTGCATTGATTTAGGTATGGGTAAGGAATCTGATATGGTTTGGACGACAGATTTCTCTCATGAATATGTCACTATTAATGCTGAGTACCGCACCTAATGTTAATTAGAGTTGCAGTAGGTATTATTTTAAGAGACGACCTTGTTTTTATTGCCTTGAGAAAGGGTAATCAAGATCAAGGTGGTTTATGGGAGTTTCCTGGAGGTAAATGCGAGCCTTCAGAGTCTGCTGAGATTGCTTTGATTCGAGAATTGAAAGAGGAGTGTGATATCTCTGTGACAGAGTACTCTTTCTTTAAAGAAATTTCTCATGATTACGGCGATAAGAAAGTTCATCTGCTTTTCTATCAGGTTACAGGTTTTGAAGGTAACCCGATAGGAAAAGAAGGCCAAGAGGTTCGTTGGGTGCCTGTTCAGACTTTATCTTCCTATGACTTTCCTGAGGCGAATCTGGAAATAGTGGATGACTTAATCTTGAGTGTTTAATTCTTAAGTGTCAAAAAAAGAGCTTCAACATGAAGCTCTTTTTTTTAGTTCAAAATTTGTGCTAAGAGTTTTCTTACGACACTTGGTTCAAAAGGTTTCCCACAGATAGCATCGACGCCTTCTTGAGCAATATTAGATAGCTGGCTGTCTTCTGAATTTGAGCTTACCATTAAAATAGGAATATGAGCTAATTCTGTGCTTTGTCTTACTGCGTCAGTCAGTTCTTTGCCATCCATTTCTGGCATGTTGTAATCCGTTACGATTAAGTCAAACTCTGCTTGATTCAGAATGTCTATGGCTTCTTTACCATTCTCAGCAAACTCAATATCAACAATTCCCATTGTATTGAGTGTTTTGCTTATGTGCTTTCTCGCCATACGGCTGTCGTCAGTGACTAATACTCGAAGTGTCCTAGGGTCAAACATTTCTAGATCTATTTCCTCTTCGACGATTAAGTCGAGAGTAGCGTGTATAGCACGTTTGAGATCTTTTTGAT
This sequence comes from Marinomonas sp. 5E14-1, assembly GCF_039939215.1. NCBI lineage: Bacteria > Pseudomonadati > Pseudomonadota > Gammaproteobacteria > Oceanospirillales > Oceanospirillaceae > Marinomonas > Marinomonas sp. 5E14-1. The sequence continues at coordinate 50,781 of NZ_JBDXMW010000016.1, forward strand.
TGAAAGGTTTTGGTAAAATGGCGAGTACGCCCGATTGTCTAAGGTGTTCTAAATGATCTCTATTCCGTTCGCTGGAAATTAGCATGAAACATTGTCCTTCAGTGTCTTCGTTTGAGCGAATTTTATCGATAAGGTCATTCGCTGAGCCATCAGGAAGGTACATAGAGGAAATAACAAGATCTGGAGGGAAGGATGTTAATAGGTCCATCGTTTCTTGGATGCTGTTCACACATTCTATTTGCTTTATGCCGGCATCTTCCAGTGCTTTTATAATAATCTTTCTTTGTGTGTCTGAAGGCTCTACAAGAAGAAAGGAAAGATCGCTAATTGCTGCATAAGTGCTCATTGATAAACTCGCCTAGTGTTGTTGGTGTTAATCCATTATGGACGGCTGTATTGTTCTGAAGTTAATTATTTATAGTAACTGCTTCTATTATATTAAATAGGTTACCATGTTTTATCTAGTATATTTAAGTAACAGGAATTATAGATGTCTACTGCAAGTGCGTGCCATATTTTAGTGAAAACAAAACCGGAAGCTGAGTCTATTAAAGAAAAATTGGATAAAGGTGGTGACTTTTATAAGCTAGCTAAAAAGTTTTCGATTTGCCCTTCTGGAAAGAAAGGCGGGGATTTAGGGGAATTTAAAAAAGGCGCTATGGTTGCAGCTTTTGATAAAGCCGTTTTTAATGGTCCCCTATTAAAAGTACAGGGGCCAGTTAAAACGCAATTTGGCTTTCACTTAATAAAAGTACTTTATCGTTCTTAAAATGTTTCTATTGTGGAGAAACTGCTATGAGTAGTCTTGTTCAACTTGATGAATTTTATTTTGTGTCGCCTCAGATTGTTAGGGAGGATCTTGCATCATTAAAAGCTCAAGGATTTGAGAAAATTATTAATAATCGTCCAGATGGTGAATCAGATGATCAGCCTTCTGGTGAAAGTATTCGTGTTGCAGTGGAAATGCTTGGTATGAAATACGTTAGTAACCCTATTGAGCTTCCTAAGCTTTCTCAGACGCATGTAGATGTTCAGAGTGATGCCTTGGTAGAAGGTGAGAAAACGCTATCATTTTGCCGAACGGGTACCCGTTCCTCTGTCTTGTGGGTATTGATGAAAAATGCTCAAGGTGAAAGGTATCAAGAGTTGGTTTCCCAAGTCTCAGGTAAAGGATTTGACTTGTCTCGTTGTTCTGCCGCAATGGAGCCTTTGGCGAAGACGTAGAGGTTTAAAAGCGTACTTAGGTTGTTGGCTTTTAAGTAAGGTTAAATTTAAAAAGTAGTATTGGAATATTATGGTTAGTCGTCCTTCATTAGAAACTGCCACCGCGTCTGACCCGGATCGTTTTGTTGAGCCCTTAGAGCTTGGGAAACGGGTAAAAGAGATACGTCTGGCGAAAGGTTGGACGTTAGAAGAGGTTGGAAAGAGAACTGGCATAGCACGCTCAACCTTGTCTAAAATCGAAAATGACCAGGTTTCTCCTAGCTTTACCATCGTCCAGAAATTAATAAATGGTTTGGAAATGGACTTGCCTCAGCTTTTTGTTGAGGCGAGTGAGTACTCGATTGCTGGTCGTAGAGATATCACACGAAAAGGAAAGGGAGAGCCCCATCCAACAGCAACTTATGAGCATGAGTTATTAAATTACTCTATTAGTCGTAAGAAGATGGTACCTTTTAAAACCAAGGTGCGAGCTCGGTCTTTTGGTGAATTTAAAGAGTGGGTGCGCCATGACGGCGAAGAGTTTCTTTTGGTTTTAGAAGGTAAAATTAATTTTTTCTCTGAGCTCTATGAACCAATTGAATTAAAAGAAGGGGATAGTGTGTATTATGATGCCACTATGGGGCATGCGGTGGTGTCTTTGTCCTCACAAGATGCCGAAATACTTTGGGTTGTAGCCCGTTGAAAATACTAAACAATAATATGGAAAAAGGTTAAGAATAGTTATGAAAGAGTGGGAGTTAGCAAGTTGGAGAAAAAAAACGGCATTACAGCAGCCGGTTTATCCTAGCGCAGCGCATTTATCTCAGGTTGAAACGACGTTAGGAAACATGCCTCCTCTTGTTTTTGCAGGTGAAGCTCGTCAACTTAAAAAAGCATTGGCACAAGTGTCGAATGGGCAGTCATTTTTATTGCAAGGTGGTGATTGTGCTGAAAGCTTTGCTGAATTTCATGCAAATAATATTCGTGATACTTTTAAAGTTATGTTGCAGATGGCTGTTGTGCTTACTTATGCAGGCAAGTGCCCAGTTGTTAAGGTCGGTCGTATGGCTGGACAATTCGCTAAGCCGAGATCTGCGGGAATGGAAACGGTTAATGGTATTGAGTTGCCAAGCTATCGTGGTGACATTATTAATGGCATTGAATTTACCGAAGAAGCACGAGTTCCAGATCCTGAGCGTTTAATCCAAGTTTATAATCAAAGCGCTTCAACGATGAATTTACTTCGAGCATTCGCTCAAGGTGGCTTTGCCGATCTGCATCAAGTTCATCAGTGGAACTTAGACTTCTTAAATGCTAGCCCAGTGGGCGATCGCTTCCATGGAGTGGCAGGAAAGATTGATGATGCGCTGCAGTTTATGGAGGCTTGCGGAGTCGGTTCTGGTTTGGCGCAATTAAAAGAAACAGAATTTTATACCTCCCATGAGGCTTTGTTATTACCATACGAGCAAGCTCTCACGCGTCAGGATAGCCTGACTGGTGACTGGTACGATTGTTCTGCGCATATGTTATGGATTGGTGATCGCACTCGTCAGTTGGATGGTGCTCATGTTGAATTTTTACGCGGTGTTAAAAATCCGATTGGAGTGAAGGCCGGTCCTTCTATGGACCCTGAAGATTTGGTGCGTTTGTGTGATGTGCTAAACCCAGAAAATGAGGCTGGCCGTTTGAATGTGATTGTTCGAATGGGGGCTGATAAAGTTGAAGATGGAATGCCTAAGTTAATCCAAGCTATCCAGAGAGAAGGGAAGCAGGTTGTTTGGAGTAGTGATCCTATGCATGGTAATACTGTGAAAGCATCAACGGGATATAAGACTCGTCGTGTCGATGATGTTTTAAAAGAAGTGCAGCAGTTTTTTCAAGTGCATAATACAGAAGGTACTTATGCCGGTGGTGTACACTTTGAAATGACAGGTCAAAATGTGACGGAATGTATTGGTGGTTCTTTTGAGGTGACAGAAGCTGACCTTGCTGATCGCTACCATACACATTGTGATCCTCGTTTGAATGCAGATCAGTCTTTGGAATTGGCGTTTATGATTTCTGAGACACTGAAAAAATCAAGAGCTTAAGTTTGGTTCGATATACAAAAAAATCCCCGATTAATGCGTGTTTAATCGGGGATTTTTCTTTTGAAAAGAGTGAGGGGGCGTTAAATTAGCCTTTACGCTTTCTGAAAGCGGAGGTGGCTGATTTGGATGTTACGTCAATCTTTGTCATGATAAGAGCCATTTCTTCCGCTTCAGCTTGCTGCTGTAGTTTTAGTTTTTCTTCACGCTCTTTCTTTGATGCTCTTTCAGCTTCGTTTAGCATCTTTTGAATACTAGCTTTGCTTTTTGTGCGAGTAACCGGTTTCTTTTTATCTGTTACTTTTTCAGTGGGTGCATCTAGTCTCTCTTCACTGATAAGCTCACCAAAGAGAGATTTGGCTGTTGGTGTGGCTTCAACCGTTTTCTTTGGTAGTTCAACGGTTTTTTTTACCGCTGCTTTTCGTGTTTTCTTAGGTTGCTCTGCTGTGGATACGCCATTTGCGTCAAATAATGCCTTTTTGCCAAGATTTAGATTCACCGACTTTTCTGCTGTTTGAGCAATCTTGTAGCCGCGTAGGCTTTCACCGTTATAAATTGAAATGTAATCTGTTTCCAGCTCATATAGCTCTTGCTTGTCACTGGTTTCAAAAAGCTCCTCAACAATAAAAGCTTCAATGCCACTTTCCCTGATGTCATTATACAGAGGAAAGTCTAAGCCTTCGTTTGTTGCTTCAACATATTGCTCAAAACGCTGGAATCCACTGTTAAAGGAGGTGCCAATATAATGCTTTCCAGAAATATTATTTGTGATTTTAAAAACGACCAAAATCGTTGCCTCTTAACTAGTATCTTTTAAATAGCAAATAAAACCCTATCGCCTAAGGAGACCCAAAGGTGAGAGGGTTCTATTAAAAAATAGGGTTAGTGTTTTACGACGATGTTGAGACCGTCACGAACATTTAAATGGACATTCTCGACTCTGTTGTCTTGCGCGATTAAACGGTTGACTTGGTCGACGGCAATGTCACTGTTTTCTTTAGGATCTAGAACGCGCCCTTGCCATAGAGAGTTATCAATGATGATGAGGCCACCTGATTTTACAAGAGGCAACACTGCCTCATAGTAATTTAAATAGTTGCGCTTATCTGCATCGATAAAGACAAAGTCGAATTCCCCTTCCAAGGAATTTATCGTATTAAGAGCAGGCCCAAAAATAGCATTGATTTTTTTTCCGTGCTCACTACGATCAAAAAAAGACTGGGCGAATTCAATCGCTCTTGGGTTGGTTTCGCAGCAAATCAGCTCACCATTAACAGGCATGCCTTCCGCAATAGAAAGGGCCGAATAGCCTGTAAACATGCCAATCTCCAAGGCACGTTTTGGTTGGGCGATTTTTGCTAAAAGCTTTAATGTACGTCCTATAGTTTTACCTGATAGTTTATCTGGATAGCCCATGTCAGAGTAGGTTTTTTCAACCAACTCAAGCAAAAGGTCTGGTTCTGATTGAGTTGTCTCAATGCAGTAGTCGTCAAGATTATCAAGAGCCATAGGTTTTATTAGTCAATTAAAGTATTCATGAAACAGATGGCAATTTTACGCTCAGTACAGAGAATGTCTATGCCTGAAAGAGAGAAAAAAAGCTTGATTTTTATAGATGTCCATTACATGCACTAAAAAGTCTTATTTAAATTTGATTCGCATGAATAATAGAAAAATGGTAGGTTATGCGCTGAAATTTACATGTGCTCTTTAGTATGGAGCACCACTGACTCCGATAGGGGAATAAAATGCCTGTAATTACTTTGCCTGATGGCAGCCAACGCTCTTTTTCTAATCCAGTTACTGTTATGCAGGTTGCCGAAGATATCGGCCCTGGTCTTGCTAAAGCAACTGTAGCAGGATGTATTAACGGACAACTTGTTGATGCGTGTGAGTTAATCTCTGACGATGCTGAATTAAGCATAGTGACAGGGAAGGACTCAGACGGTGTTGAAATCATTCGTCACTCTTTTGCTCACCTTGTTGGGCATGCAGTAAAACAATTGTATCCAACGGCGCAGATGGCCATAGGTCCTGTGATTAATGAAGGCTTTTATTACGATATCGCGTACGAACGTCCTTTCACACCAGAAGACTTAGCAGCAATTGAAAAACGCATCGTTGAGTTAGTGAAAACGGATTATGATGTGGTTAAGAAAATGACGCCGATTGCTGAGGCTCGTCAGTTGTTTTCTGAGCGTGGTGAGACTTACAAAGTTTCCCTTATTGATGATATGGATGAATCAACAACAGAAGTTGGTTTGTATCATCACGAAGAGTATTTGGATATGTGTCGTGGTCCTCACGTCCCTAATACTCGAGTTTTACGTCATTTTAAATTGATGAAGCTGGCTGGTGCGTACTGGCGTGGTGATTCCAATAATGAACAGTTGCAGCGTATTTACGGTACAGCGTGGAATGACAAGAAAGAGTTAAAAGCATACTTAACTCGAATCGAAGAAGCTGAAAAACGAGATCACCGTAAGTTAGGTAAAAAACTGGATCTTTTTCATGTTCAAGAAGAAGCGCCAGGGATGGTTTTTTGGCATCCTAAAGGTTGGCATTTATACCAAGTTATTGAGCAATATTTACGTCAAAAACAGCTCGATAATGACTATAAAGAAGTAAAAACTCCACAGATTGTTGATCGTGTTCTTTGGGAAAAATCAGGGCACTGGGGTAAGTACCAAGAAAACATGTTTACAACGCATTCGGAGAACCGTGATTACGCAGTGAAACCGATGAATTGCCCGTGTCATGTGCAAGTATACAATCAAGGTTTGAAGAGTTACCGCGATCTACCATTTCGTATGGCCGAATTTGGCTCTTGTCACCGTAACGAGCCATCTGGTGCTTTACACGGCATTATGCGTGTGCGTAATTTCGTACAAGATGATGGGCATATCTTTGCAACAGAAGATCAAATACAGAGTGAAGTGTCTGAATTTATTCGCTTGTTGCATGAAGTTTATGCAGATTTTGGTTTTGATAATGTTATCTATCGTCTTTCAACTCGCCCTGAGCAGCGTGTTGGTTCTGATGATGTGTGGGATAAGTCAGAGAAAGCTTTGGCGGACGCTCTAGATGCAGCAGGATTGGATTGGGAAGAGTTGCCAGGTGAAGGTGCTTTCTATGGGCCAAAGATTGAGTTTTCTTTGAAAGATGCCATTGGTCGAGTGTGGCAGTGCGGTACAATTCAAGTAGATTTCTCAATGCCTAATCGTTTGAGTGCGCAATTTGTATCGGAAGATGGTTCTCGTCAAACACCGGTTATGTTGCACCGTGCAATTGTTGGTTCTCTAGAGCGCTTTATCGGTATATTGATTGAAGAGACTGAAGGATCATTCCCTGTTTGGTTGGCGCCAGAACAGGTGATGATTATGAATATTACCGATCGACAAGCCGAATATTGCTCAGATTTGGAAAAAAGATTCAATTCCAAGGGCTTTAGGGCAAAACTGGACTTGAGAAACGAGAAGATCGGGTTTAAAATTCGCGAGCATACAATTCAGCGTATCCCATACATGATTGTTGTGGGAGACAAAGAGGTTGAACAAAATCAAGTTGCCGTTCGAACTCGAACTGGTGACGATCTTGGAGTGATGAGTATTTCTGATTTTGAAGAACTGCTTCAAAAAGAAGTGACTCGCCGTAGCCGTAAACAAGAAGTGGAGATAGCGCTATAAAAGGTAATATGAATCGTGGACGTGCCGCTGGTAAGCAGCGTCCTCAAATCAACGAGAACATTCGAGCTACTGAAGTGCGTTTAATCGCAGCAGATGGTGAACAAATTGGTGTCGTATCGATTGAGGAAGCGCTTAAGGCTGCTCAAGACGCGGGCCTTGATTTAGTGCAGATTACTGACTCTGATCCGATTGTTTGTAAAATCATGGACCATGGCAAGCACATCTTTGAAGCGAAAAAAGCGAAAGCCGCTCAAAAGAAAAATGCTAAGCAGATCCAAGTAAAAGAAATGAAATTCCGTCCAGGGACGGAGGAAGGGGATTATCAGGTAAAACTCCGCAACCTGATACGTTTCCTTGAAGGCGGGGATAAGGCTAAGGTGTCATTACGATACCGCGGTCGTGAAATGGCCCATCAGGAGCTTGGTATGCAACTTATGAATCGAGTCGCTCAAGACTTAGAGGAATATGGTGCAGTAGAGCAAGCTGCGAAAATGGAAGGTCGTCAATTGACTATGGTGCTAGGCCCCAAAAAGAAGAAGTAATTTTAAATGACTTAGGTTATTAAGAAATTACATTAACATTAACGAATGCGAGAGTGGTTTTATCATGTCCAAAATTAAGTCACACAGTGGCGCATCTAAGCGCTTCAAACGTACCGCGAATGGTTTTAAACATAAGCAGTCTCATACTAGTCATATTTTGACTAAGAAATCGACTAAACGTAAGCGTCATCTTCGTGCAATGAAGAGCATCGCTGCTAGCGACAAAGCGTTAATCACACGCATGTTGCCATACATTTAAGTTTCGATTTTTAAGTTTATTAATTCATTAGTATAGAAGGTTTATATTATGCCTCGCGTAAAACGTGGTGTTCAGGCTCGTCGCCGTCACAAGAAGATTTTAAAGCAAGCTAAAGGTTACTACGGTGCACGTAGCCGTGTATTTCGTGTAGCTAAACAAGCAGTCATCAAAGCTGGTCAGTATCAGTACCGTGACCGTCGTCAGCGTAAACGTCAATTCCGCGCATTGTGGATTGCTCGTATCAACGCTGCTGCACGTATTAATGGTCTATCTTATAGCCGTTTCATTGCTGGCTTGAAAAAAGCTGCAATCGAAATTGACCGTAAGGTTTTGGCTGATCTAGCTGTGTACGAGAAAGAAGTTTTTGCTGCTATCGTTGAAAAAGCGAAAGCAAGCTTGGCTTAATTTCTGACGTAGCCTTAGAGTGAGTCGATCTTGAAAGATTCCGTCTTAATAGAACGAGTAACTCAATGCAGTCTTTAATAGGGGAAGAGCTAGCGCTCTTCCCCTATTTTATTTTTTGGAGTGTATAAATGGAGAACCTAAAGCAGATTCTTGCTGATGCGTTAAGCGCAGTAGCTGCATCTGAGAGTGAGTCCGCACTAGATGATGTTCGAGTACATTATTTGGGTAAAAAGGGCGCTCTTACCGCTTTGTTGAAACAGCTTGGTAATGTTTCTGCAGAGGAGCGACCAAAGTTTGGTCAAATGGTGAATGAAGCCAAAGGGCAAGTTCAGGAGAAAATTACTGAGCGTAAAGCTGGACTAGAAAAAACCGCTTTAAATGCCAAGCTTGCTAATGAAACGATTGATATATCTTTGTCTGGCAAAGGGCAAGAAGTGGGAGGTTTGCATCCAGTTACTCGAACCATGGAGCGTATTGAAACATTTTTTCGTGGCATTGGTTTTGATGTGGCAGCAGGTCCAGAAATCGAAGATGATTATCATAACTTCGAAGCGTTAAATATTCCTGCACATCATCCTGCGCGTGCAATGCAAGATACATTTTACTTTAATCCAACGACCGTACTGAGAACGCATACATCTCCTGTTCAAGTACGTACGATGGAGAAAACGCAGCCACCTATCCGAATTATTTGTCCTGGCCGAGTGTATCGTTGTGACTCAGATCAGACGCATACTCCGATGTTCCATCAAGTTGAAGGTTTGCTAATTGATGAGAATATTTCCTTTGCTGATTTGAAAGGAATTTTACAGGAGTTTCTGAATGTCTTCTTTGAAGATGATTTAAAGGTGCGATTCCGTCCTAGCTATTTTCCTTTTACTGAGCCTTCTATTGAAGTTGATATCATGCGTACAAACAGTAAGGGTGAGGAATCTTGGCTGGAGGTGTTGGGTTGTGGCATGGTCCACCCTAAAGTGCTTGAGATGTCTGGAATCGATTCTGAAAAATATACTGGTTTTGCCTTTGGTATGGGTGTCGAGCGTTTTGCTATGTTGCGCTACAAAGTAGATGACCTTCGTATGTTCTTTGAAAACGATTTACGTTTCCTTAAGCAATTCAAGTAACCAGTCGATCTAGGGTGTTTTTATGAAAATTAGTGAGAATTGGCTAAGAGAGTGGGTCAATCCAAGCATCAGTAGTGATGATTTGGTGGCTCAGATAACTATGGCTGGTCTTGAAGTTGATGAAGTTTTGCCTGTTGCCTCTGAATTTTCTGGTGTGGTAGTGGGTGAAATTATCAGTGCGGATCCACACCCGAATGCTGACAAGCTTCAAGTTTGCCAGGTGTCAGACGGTACCGATGCTTTTCAAGTCGTTTGTGGTGCTCCAAATGCACGACCAGGAATTAAAATTCCTTTCGCAAAAATTGGTGCTGTATTAGGCGGTGATTTCAAGATTAAAAAAGCCAAGCTACGCCAGGTAGAATCGTTTGGTATGTTGTGCTCAGCATCTGAATTAGGTGTGAGTGATGATAACGACGGCATTATGGAGTTGCCTTTGTCGTTGTCGACAGGTGCTGACTTCCGTGAGGTGTTGGGTCTTGATGATAAAATTATCGATGTTGATCTGACGCCAAATAGAAGTGATTGTCTGAGCCTAGCTGGACTAGCACGTGAAGTGGGTGTGTTAAATAAAGTTGACCTTACTCCTGTTGATATAGTGGCTGTTGATGTTGCTATTGAAGATACATTCCCTGTTCGTGTTAGTGCTGTAGAAGCGTGTCCACGTTATTTAGGGCGTGTTATCCGTGGTGTTAATGTCACAGCGCAAGCGCCTTTGTGGATGGTTGAAAAGCTTCGCCGAAGCGGAATTCGTTCTATTGATCCTATCGTCGATATTACGAACTATGTCATGCTCGAATTGGGTCAACCAATGCATGCATTTGATTTAGAACATTTGTCTGGATCCATTGTTGTGCGAATGGCAACGGCTGACGAAAAAATTGTTTTGTTAGATGGTCAGGAAGTTTCTCTTCGTGAAGATACATTGGTGATTGCCGATGAGAAAGCGCCATTAGCCATTGCTGGTGTTATGGGTGGTGAAGGCTCTGGTGTGAACGATGGAACAACAGATGTTTTCCTAGAAAGTGCTTTCTTTGCTCCTATCGCATTGGCGGGTAAGGCGCGCTCTTATGGTTTGCATACAGACTCTTCTCATCGTTTCGAACGCGGTGTTGACGCAAGTCTGCAAGAGAAAGCAATTGAACGTGCTACGGCTTTGATCCTAGAAATTGCTGGCGGACAAGCTGGTGCAGTAACCCATACGGTGAATGAAGTGTCTCTTCCGGATGCGGCAGTTGTTACTTTACGTCGTAAAAAGCTAGATCAATACTTAGCGATTTCCATTGAAAAAGAGCTTGTTACAGATATTTTGACACGCCTTGGTTTGGAAATGCTTGAAGTAAATGACGAAGTTTGGACTGTTAAGTCACCGTCTCATCGTTTTGATATTGCGATTGAAGCAGATTTGATTGAAGAAGTGGCGCGTATCTATGGGTATGACAACTTGCCTTCTTCTATGCCTCAGGCAGCAGTGAACTTCACTCCTTTGTCAGAAGGTAAAACGCCAATTCAAGCTTTGCGTGCCACCTTAGTGTCTCAGGGTTATCAAGAGGCTGTAACTTATAGCTTTATTGATCCTGTGCTTAGTAAGCAATTTTTATCAGAAATTGAACCAGTGCCTTTGGCAAATCCAATTTCTGCAGACATGGGTGTAATGCGACCAAGTCTGATTCCTGGGCTTGTAAAAGCGTATTTATATAACCAAAACCGTCAACAGTCCCGTGTTCGTTTGTTTGAAACTGGGCGGCGTTTTATTGGTTCTGTAGAAGCGTTAGAAGATCTCGACCAGCAGCAACAGATCTCTGGTCTTATTGCTGGTAGTCGTCACCCTGAAGCTTGGTATCACGGTAGTGAGAAAGTAGACTTTTATGACTTGAAGGCGCATGTAGAAGCATTGTTTGAACTAAACAATGGTGGTCAGCCAACTTATGAGCGTTCAACGTGTGAGTTTCTGCATCCAGGTCGTTCAGCTGATATTTATATTGATGGTCAGTTTATTGGTCTTATGGGGGAGCTCCATCCGCAGCTATCTAAAACATTGGGGGCGAACCAGCCTATCTATGTATTTGATATTGCATTGAACGCAGTGCTTAATGCAACTTTGCCTGAATACAAAGTGGTTTCTCGTTTCCCAGAGGTTCGTCGAGATCTTGCTTTACTTGTTGATAGGTCTGTTCCTGTCAGTGAGTTGGAGCGAGTGATTGTTAGCTCTGCTGGAGAAGGCCTCAAAAATGTCTTGGTTTTTGATGTTTATCAAGGCAAAGGGATTGATGAGACGAAAAAAAGTGTCGCTTTGGGCTTGACGTGGCAGCATCCTTCACACACTCTTAGTGATGAAGAAGTAAACAACTCTGTCGAACAGACTGTAGCAGCCTTGGCTGAGCAGTTGGGAGCCGTTGTAAGGGGATAGATTTATGGGATCGTTGACAAAAGCGGACCTTGCTGAAAATTTAGTAGATACTATTGGTCTAAGTAAGAAGGATGCAAAAGATCTTGTTGAAGGCTTTTTTGATGTCTTACGCCATTCACTTGTTGAAAGGCAGCAAGTAAAGTTATCGGGCTTTGGTAATTTTGAAGTCCGTGAAAAGAGTCAGCGACCTGGTCGAAACCCAAAAACGGGAGAAGAAATTCCAATTACAGCGCGTACAGTTGTTACCTTTAGGCCAGGGCAAAAGCTTAAGTCAAAAGTGGAAGATTATATGCAAGAGTGATTTAGTTTCTCTCTTTTAAAAGCCACCTTTAAGGTGGCTTTTTTATTGGGCCGTTTTGTTTTTATCTCGTTTGTGAAAGGTTATTTATTTTAAGTAGAGTGGCTTTAGTATTTAACGAACAAGAGGTTTGGTTGAGACTATTAGCTTGTTATAAGAGTATTTAGATCAGAGAATAGCCAATTTATCTGTTAGGCCTAACTTACATGATTTAATTTAAAAAAAAGCTATAAAAGTCTTCCCTTTTCAATTCGTTATAGTAATATACGCACCCGCTGACAACGACAGAGTTGTTGGTTTCGGGGCGTAGCGCAGCCTGGTAGCGCACTAGCATGGGGTGCTAGTGGTCGCAGGTTCAAATCCTGCCGTCCCGACCAAGAAGATAGTTTAGCCGCTATAGCTCAGTTGGTAGAGCATCTGACTTGTAATCAGAGGGTCCCGAGTTCGACTCTTGGTGGCGGCACCATTACTTGGTCAAAGTTTCTTTTCTTTTAAAGATTGGAAATAAAAAAAGATTTTGCTTTTATTAAAGCCGCTATAGCTCAGTTGGTAGAGCATCTGACTTGTAATCAGAGGGTCCCGAGTTCGACTCTTGGTGGCGGCACCATCTTAGGAATAAGGTGTAAAAGTGAACTGCGTTGTTAAATAGGCCGCTATAGCTCAGTTGGTAGAGCATCTGACTTGTAATCAGAGGGTCCCGAGTTCGACTCTTGGTGGCGGCACCACCTTAAAGGTGCTATGTAAAAGTGAATAGTGTTGTTGAATAGGCCGCTATAGCTCAGTTGGTAGAGCATCTGACTTGTAATCAGAGGGTCCCGAGTTCGACTCTTGGTGGCGGCACCACTTTTACTCTGAGTATAATTGAAAATTTGATTTAGCTTTTAGAGCCGCTATAGCTCAGTTGGTAGAGCATCTGACTTGTAATCAGAGGGTCCCGAGTTCGACTCTTGGTGGCGGCACCATTAAACTAAATAGCTTTAAAATTAAATTTGGGTGTGTAGCTCAGTTGGGAGAGCGTCGCCCTTACAAGGCGAATGTCGGGAGTTCGAACCTCTCCACACCCACCACTTAATAGGGAAGTGGCTAAAGAACCTATGAAAACGGAGTGGTAGTTCAGTTGGTTAGAATACCTGCCTGTCACGCAGGGGGTCGCGGGTTCGAGTCCCGTCCATTCCGCCA
>NZ_JBDXMW010000017.1:0-62557 GCF_039939215.1 Marinomonas sp. 5E14-1
CCTGATCCCATCCCGAACTCAGAAGTGAAAAGCGCCATCGCCGATGGTAGTGTGGGAGATCCCATGTGAGAGTAGGTCGTCGTCAAGCTTTATTATATGAGAACCCCACATGGTCTATGCTGTGTGGGGTTTTTTATTGCAGATACGCATGTAAGAGAAGTAAGTCGTTAAGCTTATAATTAAGAGAAGCCCGTTCTGCTAACGCAGAGCGGGCTTTTTCGTTTTGGCCTATTTGGAAATGAGAAGGTCTGGTAGAGAGTGTCTTGCTGTTCATTTACTTGCGCCTGTTTCGTGAACTCAACGCGTCTGCGAAAACGACCACTAAGGGGCTCTACTGCCTGCCTCATTCTTCATGTGCCAATGTTAATTAATTTATCACCTATAACACCAGACCTTTCCCCACCAGTTTGGCGAGTCGTGTGGCTTTTTGTTTGGTCTATAGATTAGGTTGTTTATAGAGCATGGGAGTAATGTTTCGTCCTTGTGCTTGATAGGCTTTAAAGCGACCTAGTAAGGTGGCAGGTAATTCTTTGGGCAATATCCTAGTAAAGCCATTGTGCGTGTAAAAAGGAACAAGAGGGGTAAGGGCAAAGCAGTAGCTTGCTTGTTTGCTTAGTTCGTCATGTAGGCATTTAATGAGATGGCCGCCTAATCCTTTATTACGGTAGGATGGTTCTGTCACCATAGCGGTAAGTAGTTGGGCTTGGTCGAGTTGCTTTAGTCTTAATGAGCAAACTATTTTGTTGTTATCGCGAATTACCCAAATTGGGTCAGCTTTATTAGGTTTTCCGCTGGGGTAATGTTCTTGGTAGAACTTTTTTACGAGTGGAAACCAAAGTGAAGGAACAAGCTCTGCATCTGAGTAGTTTTTTTTCATGCTTTAATAGACTTGGGTGATGTTGCTTTGATTATAGCAAGTTTGCATGGTTCATAGTGAGGGTCTGGTATGTGGAAGAGTTTTGTCTTTTTGTGTGTTGTATTTATGGTTTTACCTGCCTATGCAGAAAAACATAAGCACCTTTTTTTCAAGTCTGATGAAGCGTTTTCCGATTATGTGGCAAGGGCTGAGATGTATTTGCAGGCGCATAAAGTATGGGTGAATCCGGATAATCAAATTCATGAGCTTGCTGCTGTGATGCCGTTTGAATTACTGCCTGATGCTTCTCGTTGTGATGGAGATCAGAAAGTAGGGGTTTTGTTGTCTCATGGGTTGTCTGATTCTCCTTTTTCTATGAGAGACCCTGCACGAGCATTGCAAGATACTTGCTATCATGTACGAGTAATTTTGTTGTCAGGTCATGGAACTGAGTCATCTAGTCTGCTGAGTGTGTCCAGAGAGGACTGGAGAGAGACCTTTTATAACGCAGCAAACCAATTTAAAAATGAAGTGGATTTTCTGTATGTCGGTGGTTTTTCTACCGGTGGTGCATTAGCGGCTGAATATGCATGGAAAAATCCGAATCAGCTTTCAGGTGTGCTTCTTTTTTCTCCTGTATTTAAGGTGAATAGTAGTATTGACTGGTTGTCTCCATGGTTGACTTTGGTGATGGACTGGCTCGATAACGAACCATCCGATGATTTTGCTAAGTATGCTTCCATTCCTGTTCCTGCTATTGCAGAGGTCTATAAACTGGCTAAAGAGGTACGTGGCTTCATTTTAGAAAACTCTAAGTCGCTTCCAGTATTTATTGCTATGTCGGATGAAGATCAGACGGTGGATTCTTCTGTTACTTTGGAAGTATTTGAGCAAGGAATGGTTGGATCGACGAGCCAGGTCGCACTTTATAGTCAAGATCAAAATAAAGTCAGTTCAGACCGAGTTAAGGTTTATAATTCCCATTGGCCTGAGTCGAATATTTTGGGTCTTTCTCATATGGCTGTTCATGGTGACCCAAATAATCCATATTATGGTGCGTTTGGGGAATACCGAATATGTGGTTGGTATCTATCAGACAAGGCTTTGTATGATGCTTGTCGAACAGATGAAAGTAACTGGTTTGGTGAGCGCTCTAAAGCCTTATTTGAAAAGAGCCCCCATGCTGCGAGAGTATCTTGGAATCCCGAGTTCGCGTCTTTGATGCAAGAAATGGTTACTTTCATGCGGTCAAATACATTGCCAAATTAAGAGGAAGTAAGGCGTTATGTCTGCAGATATCAAAATGTATTTACCTAACCTGACGTTGGCTCAACAACAGGTTGGGCAATATCACTGTGATGGTTATTTGATATTGGATTCCCTCATTTCTTCTGAAGTATGTGATGCGTTAAAAAGTAGAATGTCAGAGTTAATAGGCGGCTTCGGGACTGAATCTGTTCGCTCGATCTTTACAACCAATGAACAGGCTCGATATACAGATCAATATTTTATGGACTCGGCCGAGGTGATTTCTTTTTTCTTTGAAGAAAAGGCATTCGATGAGTCTGGGATTTTTAAGCAATTTTTAAGTGCTTCGGTCAATAAATTTGGTCATGCTCTTCGTGTAAAAGATGATGTCTTTCGTCAATTTTCTTTGGCGGCTGTTTGGGGAAATATACTTTGTCAATTGGGTATGGCTGAGCCTCACGCAGTATAATCTATGTGTATTTTTAAACAGCCAAATATTGGTGGCGTTAGAGGGGTATCAGTGGCATCAAGATGAATTAGTTGCTCTGCCTATACTAAAAGTGTCCTTGGTTATACTTAAATGGCGAATTTCCTCACCTCAGTTACGCCAACCGCTCGGATAAATCTCGTCATGCTTATGTTTTGCATGCGATAGATCGGGCTTGTGAGTATCTAAAAGGAAATTGGCTTCAATCTAATGTTAATAATGGTTTTCAGCTTTTTCATTTGTAGGGTTGAAACTTAGCTAAGTGGAAAAATAATATGCAAACGGTTCTTGCGTTACTTAGTGATAATGAATTTCACTCTGGGGAAGACCTAGGGGCTGCGATGGGAATAACTCGAGCGGCAGTATGGAAAAAGCTGAAGAAGCTTGAGTCTATTGGAGTTACTGTACATTCCGTTAAGGGACGAGGTTATCGCTTGCCAACGCCTATAGAGTTGTTGTCTGAGTTGGCTCTTCGTGATGGTGGTGTGCCTAACTCTGTTCAGCTGCAATTGGCTTTTGAAACAGAATCGACTAATAACGATGCAAAACAGTATATTAGTGAAGGTGGTCAACTGCCTGCGTTGTTTTCAGTGGAGCGTCAGACAAAAGGTCGTGGAAGACGTGGGCGCCAATGGGAGTCTGGTGTTGCGAAAAACCTTACCTTGTCTTTTGCTTGGGGTTTTGAAAATGGCCCAAGTGTTGTTGAGGGGTTGAGTTTGGCTGTTGGTGTTGCGGTTGCTAGGGTACTTAAAAAAGCGGGCATTCCCAATCCTGGCCTTAAGTGGCCAAATGATATCCAAGTAGATGGGCAAAAAATTTGTGGTATTTTATTAGAGATGATTGCTGATCAAGATGTGTGTCACGTGGTGATTGGAATCGGGCTTAACGTTGAGATGGATGAAGCCTTTATGGAAAGTGTGGATCAGCCGTGGACAGATTTGGTTTCTAGGTTAGAGAACCGCCCTAGTCGAAATCTCATTTTGGCAGAGTTGACGCAAGAGCTTGTTGGGGTGTGTACGCTATTTGAAGAAGGTAATGGAATGAAGCACTTTCAGCATCATTGGCAGGCTTATGATGTGTTATTTAATCAACCTATTACGGTCAGTACGGTTAATAAACAACGTCAGGGTATAGCGAGAGGGATTGATGAAAAAGGTGCGTTGTTAATCGAAGAGAATGGTGAGATTTCAGCTCTCCATGGAGGCGAGATTAGTGTTCGTCGCAACTAATGTATTGGTGATTGACGCAGGTAACACAAGTATAAAATTTACTGCCTTTGAAGGCGAAAAATTACTTTGGGTTGTTGCTGGCGCGCTTGATGTTTTGGAATCAGGTTTTGTGCCAGATGCGGTTTATTTTGCTAGCGTTCGTTCCAAAGAAGAAAGTATTGTTGAGATTGAAAGGGTTAAAGAGGCTTTTTCAAACTGCGCTTGGCTTGAGCTTTCAAGTCAGAGTCAAGCGTGCGGTGTCATGAATGCGTATTTCGAGCCGGCGCGGCTTGGAGTTGATCGTTGGCTTGGAGTGATTGCTGCTCATCATCTGTATAAAAAAAATGTGGTGGTTGTGGATGCTGGAACCGCAATCAAAGTTGACCTGGTCAGTGGGGGCGGTAAGCACTTAGGTGGGTATATTGTGCCTGGCCTTTCTATGATGGAGAAAGCGTTGTTATCTAACACTGCGCGCATTCGATATTCTGCTAGTGAAGTAGTGATGAGTGAAAGGCTTCCTAACTCGACAGCGAGAGCGGTAACAGAAGGTTGTCATGAGATGGCGTTAGGTTTTTTAGAGCGTATTTATCGTAACTACTCCGATAGTCAGTGGGTTGTGACGGGCGGGGATGCGCGTACTTTGTTGGATTTATTGAAAATACCATTGGATAGTCAGCCTAACCTTGTAGCTCTTGGGGCTAAATCGGTTGGTGATGAGTTAATGAGAGGCAAGGAATGAAGTGGCTGTTTTTGTTTATAGTGTTAATTAATGCTGCGTTTTTAAGTTGGCATAATTTTATTCAAGATAAGCCGCAGGTGTCAAAGGAGTCGGTATATGGCCCACCTGTTAGCGAGAAAATTTACCTGTTGTCAGAGGAAGTGCCAGTAACAGGATTAGAGTCTGAGGAAACAGTCGCGCGACAAGAGAGTTTTGAGGTTGCAATGGATAGGGCGGCTACTCAAGTTGAAGGTTCTACAGAGAGTGCATTTTGTCCTCATGTTGAAGTGGAGCGTCAGGTAGAGAAAGAGCAAATTCAGAATGCTTTGGATGATCTTGCTTGGTCTTATGAAATAAATGAAATTTCGGGTAAAAGAACAAAATTCTGGCTATATGTTGCGGCTCCAGAGACGCAAGCAAAAGCGAGAGAAATCGTGAAAGAGCTTACGTCGAAATCCATTGATAGCTTTGTGATCAATCGAGAAGAAATGAAAAATCGTATTTCATTGGGCTTATATTCTTCGGTCGAACGTGCGAATCAGGCTAAAAGTCGTATAGAGGAGCTGTCTGGTTATACTGTGAATATTTATGAGCATATGCGAAATGTTTCGCTGCAGCAGATTAAAGTAGGGCAGCCGATTGATGAAAAAGATTGGGCGTTATTTGTTTCACAGTTCGATCTTACACAGATGACAATAAAAGTTGAAAAAAATCCATGCTAGCCCTTGCATTTGCTAAAGCGATTCATATAATGGCTCCCACCTTTTGGGGTGTTGCGTTGCAGCGTTGAGTATGTGGAGGGGTTCCCGAGTGGCCAAAGGGAGCAGATTGTAAATCTGCCACGAAAGTTTCGGTGGTTCGAATCCACCTCCCTCCACCATTTGCGGGTATGGTATAGTGGCTATTACCTCAGCCTTCCAAGCTGAAGAGGCGGGTTCGATTCCCGCTACCCGCTCCAATGCTCATGTAGCTCAGTTGGTAGAGCACACCCTTGGTAAGGGTGAGGTCGGCAGTTCAAATCTGCTCATGAGCTCCAGCTATTCTGATGCAAAAGACAGGTGGTTTATCCACCTTTTTTATTGTCTGTTTTTTGGGCAGGTACCCTTGCAAGTTGGACTTTGTTTCGGTATTATCCTCCGCCCATACGAATGTAGGCCAATAGTTCAATTGGTAGAGCACTGGTTTCCAAAACCAGCTGTTGGGGGTTCGAGTCCCTCTTGGCCTGCCATCTTTCGTATCCTATTTTTTAGTTTTTAGGGATCACCTGAAGTATGAGTTCGAGTGCTGAAGCTCAATCATCTCGCGGAGATGTATTTAAGTGGGCGATTGTTGTTCTGCTAGTTGCGGTAGGCGTGATTGGTAATAACTATTATTCTACTGAGTCACTATTGTATCGTTTGATTGCTATATTGGTGTTGGCTGTAGTTGCTGGTTTTGTTGCGTTGCAAACTGTGAAAGGTCGGTCTTTTTTTACTTTGGCAAAAGAAGCTAAAGCCGAAATTCGTAGGGTTGTGTGGCCGACTAGGCAAGAAACTGTACAGACAACCTTAATAGTATTGGCGGTTGTTATTTTTATGTCTCTTGTACTGTGGGGAGTGGATTCGTTCCTTGGTTGGGGCGTTTCCTCGGTAATTAGTTAGGAGTTGCTCGTGACCAAACGATGGTATGTAGTACAGGCGTACTCAGGGTACGAAAAGCACGTAATGCGTTCGCTGATTGAGCGAGTGCAGGTTATGGGGCAAGAAGAGAATTTTGGCGATATTTTGGTGCCTACTGAAGAGGTGGTCGAGATTCGCGAAGGCAAAAAGCGCAAGAGCGAAAGAAAGTTCTATCCAGGTTATGTTTTGGTTCAAATGGATATGAATGATGACTCTTGGCATTTGGTTAAAGGTACATCTCGTGTGCTTGGTTTTATTGGTGGTACGGCAGATAAGCCATCTCCAATAACATCACGAGAAGCTGATGCTATTTTGCAGCGCGTTAGTGACGGTGTTGATAAGCCTCGTCCTAAGACATTGTTTGAAGTGGGTGAAGTGGTTCGAGTTAATGAAGGGCCGTTTGCAGACTTTAATGGTGTGGTTGAAGAAGTAGATTACGATAAAAGCCGAATCAAGGTTGCAGTGCTTATTTTTGGGCGCTCTACACCGGTTGATTTGGAATTTAGTCAGGTTGAAAAAGCCTGATTTTGTTGAACGGGTAGCCTTCGGGCAGTGACCCATCTGGAGTTAAAAAAATGGCTAAGAAAGTCCAAGCTTATATCAAGCTTCAAGTTAAAGCGGGTCAAGCGAACCCAAGTCCACCAGTTGGTCCAGCACTTGGTCAACACGGTGTGAATATTATGGAATTCTGTAAGGCATTCAACGCCAAAACTCAAGGTGTTGAGCCAGGTCTTCCTACGCCAGTTATCATTACTGTTTACAGTGATCGTAGCTTTACATTCGAAACGAAATCTACTCCTGCGTCTGTTCTGTTGAAAAAAGCAGCTGGTCTTAAGAGTGGATCTCCTCGTCCAAACACTCAGAAAGTTGGTACGGTTACTCGTGCTCAGCTAGAAGAGATTGTTGAGGCTAAGAAAGCTGACTTAACAGCAGCTGATATGGATGCAGCGGTTCGTACTATCGCTGGTAGTGCACGCGCTATGGGTCTTGAAGTTGAGGGTGTGAACTAATGGCTAAGCTAACTAAACGCGCTCGCTTGATCGCAGAAAAAGTAGAAGCAACTAAGTTGTACTCTGTAGAAGAAGCTGTTGCTCTTTTGTCTGAGCTTTCTACTGTTAAGTTCAAAGAATCTATCGATGTATCTGTTAACCTAGGTGTTGACCCTCGTAAGTCTGATCAGGCTGTACGTGGTTCTACTGTTTTGCCTAACGGTGCTGGTAAAGATGTTCGCGTTGCTGTATTTGCACAAGGTGCTAATGCTGAAGCTGCGAAAGAAGCTGGTGCAGATGTTGTTGGTTTTGATGACTTGGCTGAACAGGTTAAAGCTGGCAATCTAGATTTTGACGTTGTTATCGCTTCTCCAGACGCGATGCGTATCGTTGGTCAACTAGGTCAGGTTCTTGGTCCGCGTGGTCTGATGCCTAACCCTAAAGTTGGCACAGTAACTCCTGACGTTGCTACAGCAGTTAAAAACGCTAAAGCAGGTCAAGCGCGTTACCGTACAGATAAAAATGGTATTATTCATGCGGGTGTTGGTTCTATTGAATTTACTGCTGAATCTATCAAGGGCAACCTAGAAGCGCTTTTGGCTGACTTGCGTCGTGCTAAGCCTGCTTCTGCTAAAGGTGTCTATATGAAGAAAGTGACTTTGTCTTCTACAATGGGGCCTGGTCTACAAATTGATTTAGGTGCGTTAAGCTTCTAAATTATACACTTTGGGGTCTGCCTTTGAGCAGGCCGTCAAAGACCGCAGGAACCCCTTGAGGGTTTAATGAAATGTTGAAAAATATTTGTCCTGCGCAGATGGTGTGGCCCGATTCAGATTAACTGGATCTAACTCACCAGCAAGTACTTCGAGTAATCGGAGAGTTGGTAAAAAATAGGGGAATTTATTCCCTGCTAATCCAGGAGAAAACCAATGGCATTAGGTCTAGAAGACAAAAAAGCCATTGTCGCCGAAGTTAGCGAAGTTGCTAAAACTGCGTTGTCTGCAGTCGTAGCTGATTCTCGCGGTGTTACCGTGAGCGGCATGACTCAGTTGCGTAAAGAAGCACGCGAAGCAGGTGTTTATGTACGTGTCGTACGTAACACATTGGCTCGCCGTGCAGTTGAAGGCACTGACTTCGAATGTCTAGCTGAGAGCTTTGTTGGTCCTACGTTGATCGCTTTCTCTAACGAGCACCCAGGTGCGGCTGCTCGTTTATTGAAAACTTTCGCGAAAGATCAGAAAGAGTTTGAAGTTAAGGCGTTGGCGTTCAACGGTGAGTTGATCCCAGCAGGCGACATTGATCGTTTGGCAACACTGCCTACATACGAAGAAGCTATTGCGAAACTGATGAGTGTTATTCAGGGTGCAACAAGCAAGTTTGTACGTACTCTTGCAGCGGTTCGCGATCAAAAAGAGCAAGAAGCGGCATAATACGGATTTCCGTAACCCTTCTTGATAATTATTTTGTTTTATTGCCTTCGGGTAATTATAAAAATGCTAGGAATCTGAGTCATGGCTCTAACTAAAGAAGATATCATCAATGCAGTAGCAGAAATGTCTGTAATGGATGTTGTTGAATTAATTTCAGCAATGGAAGAAAAATTCGGTGTGTCTGCAGCAGCTGCTGTAGCTGCAGGTCCAGCTGCTGATGCAGGCGGTTCTGCTGAAGCGCAAACTGAATTTGACGTTGTTCTTACTGCTGCTGGCGATAAGAAAGTAAACGTAATCAAGGCTGTACGTGCAGCGACTGGCCTAGGTTTGAAAGAAGCTAAAGCTATCGTTGACGGCGCTCCAATGACTGTTAAAGAAGCAGTATCTAAAGAAGATGCGGACGCTCTTAAAGCAGCTCTTGAAGAAGCTGGTGCATCTGTCGAAGTCAAGTAATGATACTTGTATTTCCAGATTTCGACCAATAGTCGAAATGGCTGGTGACGTTTTTGTCACCGGCCTTTTTGGGTTTTTGAAACTCAAATAAAGCTTAAAGAATTTTTAAGTGGGAGATAATTCTCCCATAAATGGTAAGGCCTGATTTGGGCCTTTTGCGTCAATGTGCACAAGCTGGGGAATGCTGATGGCTTACTCATACACTGAGAAAAAACGTATCCGTAAGGATTTCGGTAAACTGCCGCCCGTTTTGGATGTGCCATACTTGCTGGCAATTCAGCTTGAATCCTACCGTAATTTTCTGCAAGAAGGTAAACCTCTTGCGGAGCGTGGGGAATTAGGTCTGCATGGGGCTTTTAAATCTGTCTTTCCAATGGTTAGTTTTTCTGGTAGCGCGGCGCTTGAATACGTCGATTACCGTTTAGGCAAGCCAGTATTTGATGTTAAAGAGTGTCAGTTGCGTGGTGTTACTTACGCGGCACCTTTGCGCGTTCGTGTACGACTTATCATTTATGATAAAGAATCGTCCAACAAGGCAATCAAAGACATCCGAGAGCAAGAAGTCTACATGGGTGAAATTCCGCTCATGACAGATAATGGTACGTTTGTTATTAACGGAACAGAGCGTGTAATCGTATCTCAATTGCATCGTTCTCCTGGTGTGTTTTTTGATCACGATCGTGGCAAAACACACTCTTCAGGTAAATTGCTTCATTCTGCCCGTGTTATTCCTTACCGCGGTTCTTGGTTGGATTTCGAGTTTGATCCAAAAGATTGCGTATTCGTTCGTATTGACCGTCGTCGTAAGTTGCCTGCAACTATTTTGTTGCGAGCTTTGGGTTATGGGGCGGAAGAGATTTTAGAAACTTTCTTTGATACAACACGTTTCTACATGAGCCGAGATGGCTTTGAGATGGATTTGATTGCAAATCGTCTGCGTGGTGAAACAGCATTGTTTAATATCGCTGACGCTAATGGTGAATTGATTGTTGAAGAAGGGCGTCGTATTACGGCTAAGCACATTCGCGTAATGGAGAAGGCTGGTCTTGAACGCCTATCTGTGCCGCTTGAGTACATGCTTGGTAAAGTAACGGCGAAAAATTTAACTCATCCATCAACTGGAGAGTTAATTGCGGAAGCAAATACTGAGTTGTCTGTTGATCTGTTAGAGGCTCTAGTTTCTTCTGGTATTACAGAAGTAGACACACTTTATACGAACGATCTAGATAATGGTCCATTCATTTCTGACACGCTTCGTATCGACCCAACAAGCAACCAGCTTGAAGCATTGGTCGAAATTTACCGCATGATGCGTCCTGGCGAGCCGCCAACCAAAGAGTCTGCTGAAGGTTTGTTCCAAAGCTTGTTCTTCTCTGAAGATCGTTATGACTTGTCTGGTGTAGGTCGAATGAAATTCAACCGTCGCTTGGGTCGTGAAGAAGATACTGGCGCTGGTATCCTAGATAGTGAAGACATTGTTGCTGTTCTTAAAACATTGCTAGACATCCGTAATGGTAACGGCATGGTTGATGATATCGACCACTTGGGTAACCGTCGTGTGCGTTCTGTTGGTGAAATGGCTGAGAACCAGTTCCGTGTTGGTCTTGTTCGTGTTGAGCGTGCTGTAAAAGAACGTTTGTCTATGGCGGAAGCTGATGGCTTGATGCCTCAGGATCTGTTGAATGCGAAGCCAGTTGCTGCTGCAATCAAAGAATTCTTTGGTTCTAGCCAATTGTCTCAGTTCATGGACCAAAATAACCCGCTTTCTGAAGTAACACACAAACGTCGTGTTTCTGCATTAGGGCCTGGTGGTTTGACTCGTGAGCGTGCGGGATTTGAAGTTCGTGACGTACATGCCACTCATTATGGTCGTGTGTGTCCAATCGAAACGCCTGAAGGACCAAATATCGGTCTGATCAACTCTTTGTCTACTTATGCTCGTACGAACAGTTATGGCTTCCTTGAGACACCATACCGTAAGATCGTCGATGGTAAGATGACAGATGAGACTGTTTATATCTCTGCGATCGATGAAGCGAAATACGTTATTGCCCAAGCATCTGCAACAGTAGATGAAGAAGGCCGTTTGGTGGATGAGTTGGTTCAGGTGCGTCATATGCACGAAACAACTTTGATTCCAAAAGAAAAAGTAAACTTGATGGACGTATCTCCTCGTCAGGTTGTATCTGTTGCGGCATCTTTGATTCCGTTCCTTGAGCATGATGATGCCAACCGAGCTTTGATGGGCTCGAACATGCAACGTCAAGCCGTACCAACGCTTAAGGCTGATAAGCCTGTAGTAGGTACGGGTATGGAGCGTAATGTCGCGAAAGACTCTGGTGTTTGTATTGTTGCTAGCCGTGGTGGTGTGATTGAGTCTGTAGATGCAAGCCGTATTGTTGTTCGTGTTAACTCGGAAGAAACCATTGCTGGTGAAGCCGGTGTTGATATCTACAACTTAACAAAATACGTTCGTTCTAACCAAAATACCTGCATTAACCAGCGTACTTTGGTCATGAAAGGTGAAAAAGTAGCGTCTGGCGATATTATGGCCGACGGTCCTTCTGTTGATATGGGTGATTTGGCACTTGGTCAAAACATGCGTATCGCTTTCATGCCTTGGAATGGTTTCAACTTCGAGGACTCGATCCTAGTATCTGAGCGCGTTGTTGAAGAAGATCGTTTCACGTCGATCCACATTCAGGAGCTAACCTGTGTGGCGCGTGATACTAAGCTTGGGCCTGAAGAGATTACATCTGATATTCCTAACGTAGGTGAAGGTGCGCTTTCTAAGCTTGATCAGTCTGGTATCGTTTATATCGGTGCTGAAGTTGAGCCTGGTGATATTTTGGTTGGTAAAGTGACACCTAAGGGTGAAACTCAGCTAACCCCTGAAGAGAAACTTTTGCGAGCGATCTTTGGTGAAAAAGCGTCTGACGTGAAAGACACGTCTCAGCGTGTTAAGACAGGTACGCGCGGTACAGTTATCGACGTACAAGTCTTTACTCGTGATGGCATCGAAAAAGATGAACGCGCTAAATCTATTGAGAAGGCACAGCTCGATCAAGTTCGTAAAGACTTGAACGAAGAATTTCGTATTGTTGAAAAAGCAACTTTTGAGCGTTTGGCTGAAGCGTTGGTTGGACAGCAAGCAGAAGGTGGCCCAAGTTTGGCGCGCAATGCAATCATTACGGAAGAATATCTATCAAATCTAGATCACCCCGAATGGTTTAACATTCGTGTTGCAAGCGAAGAAGCTAGCGAGCAGCTTGAAAAAGCGCAGGTGGCTCTGGTTGAGCGTCGTAAAGAGCTTGATGCGAAATTTGAAGATAAGAAACGCAAGCTGCAAACTGGTGATGATCTTGCGCCTGGCGTATTGAAAATTGTTAAAGTTTACGTAGCAATCAAACGTCGTATCCAGCCTGGTGATAAAATGGCCGGTCGTCACGGTAATAAGGGTGTTATCTCTAAGATCATGCCTGTTGAAGATATGCCGTACGATGAAAATGGTGACCCAGTTGATATCGTGTTGAACCCGCTTGGTGTTCCTTCGCGTATGAACGTTGGTCAGGTACTGGAAACTCACTTAGGTGCAGCCTCTAAAGGGTTGGGTCGTAAGATTAATGAGATGCTAGTCGTTGAGCGTGAGAAAGCAGAAGCAGTTGCTGAACTACGTGTTTTCCTAGACGAAATCTACAATGGCTACGAAGGCGACTTGCGTTGTGCACGTACTGAAGATCTAGAAAGCTTCACAGACGAAGAAATCCTAACCTTGGCACAAAACCTGACAGGTGGTGTACCAATGGCGTCTGGTGCTTTTGATGGTGCAAAAGAAGCTGAAATCAAACGTATGTTGCGCCTGGCTGGCATCAACGAAAGCGGACAGGTTAAGTTGTTCAATGGTCGTACGGGTGATGCTTTCGAGCGTCCAGTAACGGTTGGCTACATGTACATGCTTAAGTTGAATCACTTGGTTGACGATAAGATGCACGCGCGTTCTACAGGCTCTTACAGCTTGGTAACTCAGCAGCCATTGGGCGGTAAAGCTCAATTTGGTGGCCAGCGTTTCGGTGAGATGGAGGTATGGGCACTAGAAGCATACGGTGCCGCTTACACGCTTCAAGAAATGTTGACAGTTAAGTCCGATGACGTGAATGGCCGTACTAAGATGTATAAGAACATCGTAGACGGTGATCACAGAATGGAACCTGGCATGCCTGAGTCCTTCAACGTATTGGTGAAAGAGATTCGTTCTCTTGGTATCGATATCGAGTTGGAAACCGAATAAGCACGAATCACATTTGACCTGCTGGGGAGTAAGACTCCCCAGCCTTACGAGTGGGGCGAATACACATGAAAGACTTATTAGGTCTTCTAAAATCACAAGGGCAATCTGACGAGTTTGATGCGATCCGTATCGGCTTGGCGTCACCAGATATGATTCGTTCATGGTCTTACGGTGAAGTTAAGAAACCGGAAACTATCAACTATCGTACGTTCAAACCTGAGCGTGACGGCTTGTTCTGTGCAAAAATCTTTGGTCCTATTAAGGACTACGAATGTTTATGTGGTAAATATAAGCGTTTGAAACACCGCGGTGTTATCTGTGAGAAGTGTGGCGTTGAAGTGGCTCTGTCTAAAGTGCGTCGTGAACGCATGGGGCACATTGAACTTGCATCGCCAGTTGCGCACATTTGGTTTCTAAAATCTCTTCCATCACGTATTGGTCTTATCATGGATATGACTTTGCGTGACATTGAGCGAGTATTGTACTTTGAATCTTTCATCGTGATTGATCCAGGTATGACGACGCTTGATAAAGGACAATTGTTGAATGACGAGCAATATTTTGAGGCACTAGAAGAATTCGGTGACGAATTTGATGCCCGTATGGGTGCTGAAGCAGTTCAGATGTTGTTACGCGATTTGGACATGCCTGAAGAAATCAATCGCATGCGTGAAGAGCTAAATAGCACGAATTCTGAAACTCGTATTAAGAAGCTATCTAAGCGTCTTAAGCTTGTTGAGGCTTTCTATCATTCTGGCAACAATCCTGAGTGGATGGTGTTAGATGTATTGCCTGTTCTTCCGCCAGATCTGCGTCCTTTGGTGCCTCTTGAAGGTGGCCGTTTTGCGACGTCTGATTTGAACGACCTTTACCGTCGTGTGATTAACCGTAACAACCGTCTAAAACGCCTACTAGAGCTTTCTGCTCCAGATATCATCGTACGTAACGAAAAGCGTATGTTGCAAGAGTCTGTTGATGCATTGCTTGATAACGGTCGTCGTGGTCGTGCAATTACAGGTTCTAACAAGCGTCCTCTGAAATCTTTAGCAGATATGATCAAGGGTAAGCAGGGCCGTTTCCGTCAGAACTTGCTAGGTAAGCGTGTAGATTACTCTGGTCGTTCTGTAATCACAGTAGGTCCTTCTTTACGTTTGCATCAGTGTGGTCTTCCTAAGAAGATGGCACTTGAGTTATTTAAACCGTTTATCTTCTCTAAACTTGAACTTCGTGGCATGGCGACGACGATCAAGGCAGCGAAGAAAATGGTTGAGCGTGAAACGCCTGAAGTATGGGATATCTTAGACGAAGTTATCCGTGAGCATCCGGTTATGTTGAACCGTGCGCCAACACTTCACCGTTTGGGTATCCAAGCATTTGAACCAATGCTAATTGAAGGTAAGGCGATTCAGTTGCACCCACTTGTGTGTGCAGCTTATAACGCTGACTTCGATGGTGACCAAATGGCGGTACACGTTCCGTTGACGATTGAAGCACAGCTAGAAGCGCGTGCTTTGATGATGTCTACGAACAATATTTTGTCTCCAGCTAATGGTGAGCCAATCATTGTTCCTTCTCAGGACGTTGTATTGGGTCTGTACTATATGACTCGTGAGAAAATCAATGCCAAAGGTGAGGGCATGGCGTTTTCTGACATCAAAGAAGTACACCGTGCTTACGGTGCGAAACAAGTTGAGTTGCACGCTAAAGTAAAGGTTCGTATCAGCCAAGTTGATACAACATTAGAAGGTGAAAAAGTGCCTTCCACTTTCGTTGCAGATACAACTGTTGGTCGTGCGCTATTGTTTGATATTGTTCCTGATGGCCTACCATTCTCTGTGGTTAACCAAACCATGAAGAAGAAAGCGATCTCTAACCTTATCAACGAGTGTTACCGTAAAGTTGGTTTGAAAGAAAGCTGTATTTTTGCTGATCAGTTGATGTACACAGGTTTTGCTTACGCAACAGCTTCTGGTTCCTCTGTTGGTGTTGATGACTTTGTTATTCCGCCGGAAAAAGCAGAAATTATTGCTAAAGCAGAAGCAGAAGTTAAAGAAATCGAATACCAATATGCAGACGGTCTTGTAACGCAAGGCGAGAAGTACAACAAGGTAATCGACTTATGGTCTCGTACTAACGAAACTGTTACTGACGCTATGATGAAAAACTTGGCGAAAGAAACGACGATCGATAAAGAGGGTAATGAGGTTGAGCAACAATCTTTCAACTCTGTTTATATGATGGCCGATTCTGGTGCCCGTGGTAGTGTTGCGCAGATGCGTCAGTTGGGTGGTATGCGTGGTCTGATGGCGAAACCAGATGGTTCCATCATCGAAACACCTATCACTGCGAACTTCCGTGAAGGTTTGTCTGTATTGCAGTACTTTACCTCTACTCACGGTGCTCGTAAGGGCCTTGCGGATACGGCATTGAAAACGGCGAACTCTGGTTACTTGACTCGTCGTCTAGTGGATGTTGCTCAGGATTTGGTTATCACTGAAACTGACTGTAATACATCTAACGGTATCGTGGTTAATGCCATGATTGAAGGTGGTGATGTTGTTGTTCCTCTAGGTCAGCGTGTGTTGGGTCGTGTTGTAGCTCAAGATGTAAATGATGCTAAAGGTAACCTTGTTCTTTCTGCTGGCACTTTGATTGATGAGCATGACGTTCGTGCAATTGAAGCAGCTGGTGTGGACGAGATGATTATTCGTTCTGTTATCACTTGTGATACACGTCATGGTGTTTGTGCTAAATGTTACGGTCGTGACTTGGCTCGTGGTCATCAGGTTAATATCGGTGAAGCAGTAGGTGTTGTTGCTGCTCAATCTATCGGTGAACCAGGTACACAGTTAACCATGCGTACGTTCCACATCGGTGGTGCAGCATCTCGAGCGTCTGCTGTTGACAGTGTTCAGGTTAAGAGCGCGGGTACTGTTCGCTTCCATAAGATGAAGAGTATCGAGCGTGATACTGGTCATTTGGTTGTGGCTTCTCGTTCTTCTGAATTGGCAATTGCTGATGAAGCGGGTCGTGAGAAAGAGCGTTATAAGCTTCCTTATGGTGCGGTATTGAGTGTTCGTGAAGGTGACACAGTGGCGGCGGGTCAAATCGTTGCAAACTGGGATCCACACACCCACCCAATCGTTTCTGAGATGGAAGGTCGTCTTGAATTCAGTGGTATGGAAGAGAACGTTACTATCCGTCGCCAATCTGATGATATGACTGGCTTGACTACGATTGAAATCATGGAAGTGAAAGATCGTCCTTCTGCAGGTAAAGATCTACGTCCAATGATTGCGGTAGTTGATGCAGAGGGTAACCCGGTATTGATTCCAGGTACGGATTCTCCTGTGCAATACATGCTTCCAGAAAAAGCTCTATTGAGCTTGGATCATGGTGCAACCGTGAAATCTGGTGAAGTGTTGGCTCGTATTCCACAAGAATCACAAGGTAACAAAGATATTACCGGTGGTTTGCCACGAGTTGCTGACTTATTTGAAGCGCGTCGCCCGAAAGATCCTGCTGTTATGGCAGAGGCAAGTGGTGTGGTGAGCTTCGGTAAAGAGACGAAGGGCAAGATCCGTTTGGTTATCACGCCTCAAGATGGCAGTGATCCAATTGAGACTTTGATTCCGAAATGGCGTCAAATCAATATCTTTGATGGTGAAGAAGTGGCGAAAGGCGAGATTATTGCCGATGGTCCTTTGAGCCCTCATGACATTTTGCGCCTAAAAGGTGTAGAAGCATTAGCTGACTACATTAGTAATGAAGTGCAAGAGGTTTATCGCTTACAAGGTGTTGTGATTAACGATAAGCACATTGAAGTTATCGTTCGTCAGATGCTACGTAAAGTGGAAGTGGGTGAGTCTGGTGATACAGATCTTATCCAGGGTGATCAGGTTGAATTAACTCAACTTCTTGATGCAAACGAGAAGGCGGAAGCAGAAGGTAAATTCCCTGCTAAGTTTGAACGTGTGCTTCTGGGTATCACTAAAGCATCTTTGGCTACTGAGTCCTTTATATCAGCAGCGTCTTTCCAAGAAACAACTCGAGTTCTTACGGAAGGTGCGGTAACTGGTAAGAAAGATCACTTACGTGGCTTGAAAGAAAACGTTGTAGTGGGTCGTTTGATACCAGCAGGTACAGGCTTGGCTTACCACAATGAGCGCAAGAGAAAGAAAGAGCTTGCGCAAGCAGCAAAAGAAGGAAGTTCAGCGGTAAGTGCGTCAGATGTGGAAGAAGCATTGAGCGCAGCACTGAAAGACTAGTTATTTGCTGTTAAATCGTGAGGGAGGTGATTTTTTAGTCACCTTCCTCTTGACTGTTTTATAGGCGCAAATTAAACTTGCGCCTCCTTAATTTTGGCGATTTCCGCCATAAGAATTGGATTTGTGGAGCTTGTCTAATGGCAACCGTTAACCAGTTGGTTCGTAAACCACGTAAACGTAAAGTGGCAAAGAGTGACGTACCTGCGTTACAAGCTTGTCCGCAACGCCGCGGTGTCTGCACTCGCGTATATACTACTACACCTAAAAAGCCTAACTCGGCTTTGCGTAAAGTATGTCGTGTTCGCTTGACTAACGGCTTTGAAGTAACTTCCTACATTGGTGGTGAAGGTCACAATCTACAAGAACACAGTGTTGTACTGATCCGTGGCGGTCGTGTAAAAGATTTGCCAGGTGTTCGTTATCACACAGTTCGCGGTAGTTTAGATACTTCAGGCGTACAAAATCGTAAGCAAGGTCGTTCTAAATACGGTACTAAACGTCCTAAGTAAGTTAATACTGCTTAGGTCATCGTTTAGACATAATTTTGTAATACAGTAAGGCCGAGCAATTGTTGAATTGTCTCGGGCGAACCTGAAGAGGGTATAGAAATGCCAAGAAGACGCGTCGTCGCAAAGCGTGATGTCCTTCCGGATCCTAAACACGGAAGCCAACTACTCGCTAAATTCATTAACCACGTAATGGTTAGTGGTAAAAAATCTGTTGCAGAGAGTATCGTATATAACGCTCTAAACACTGTTGCAGAGCGCGCTAAAACTGAAGAGCCTATGGCTGTCTTCGAAAAAGCACTAGAATCTATCCAACCAATGGTTGAGGTTAAATCTCGCCGCGTTGGTGGTGCAACTTATCAAGTTCCTGTTGAGGTACGTCCAGCTCGTCGCGCAGCTTTGTCTATGCGTTGGTTGGTTGATGCTTCTCGCAAACGTGGTGAGAAATCAATGGCTCTACGCCTAGCTGGCGAAATTTTAGATGCTGCTGAGAATAAAGGTTCTGCTGTTAAGAAACGTGAAGACGTTCATCGTATGGCAGAAGCGAACAAAGCATTTTCTCATTACCGTTTCTAATCTCCTGGAGAGCTATACACAGTGGCACGTAAAACACCTATCAACCGCTACCGTAATATTGGTATTTGTGCGCACGTTGATGCAGGTAAAACGACGACAACTGAACGCGTTCTTTTCTATACAGGTCTGTCTCATAAAATAGGTGAGGTGCACGATGGTGCGGCTACTATGGATTGGATGGAGCAAGAACAAGAGCGCGGTATTACAATCACTTCAGCCGCAACAACTTGCTTTTGGAGTGGTATGAGTAAACAGTTTGAACAGCATCGTATCAATATTATTGATACGCCTGGGCACGTAGATTTCACTATTGAAGTGGAGCGTTCTTTGCGTGTTTTGGATGGTGCCGTTGTTGTGCTTTGTGGTTCTTCCGGTGTGCAGCCTCAGACAGAGACTGTATGGCGACAAGCGAATAAATATGAAGTGCCTCGTATGGTGTTCGTCAATAAGATGGACCGAACAGGTGCGGATTATTTTTCGGTTGTTGAGCAGCTTAAAACTCGCCTAGGAGCAAATGCTGTTCCTATTCAAATTAACATCGGTACTGAAGATGACTTCAAGGGTGTTGTTGATTTGATTCTCATGAAAGCCATTATGTGGAATGAAGAAGATCAAGGTATGTCTTACGCATTGGAAGATATACCTGCCGACCTTCTTGAGACTGCTGAAGGATGGCGAGAAGAGATGGTGGAAGCGGCTGCGGAAGCAAATGAAGAGTTAATGGATAAGTACCTTGAAGAAGGTGAGTTGTCTATTGAAGAAATTAAAAGTGGCTTGCGTGCACGAACTTTAGCGAATGACATTGTTCTCGTTACTTGTGGTTCGGCCTTTAAAAATAAAGGTGTGCAGGCTGTTTTGGATGCTGTTGTTGAATACATGCCTTCACCGCTTGAAGTTAAAGCGATTGAAGGGACACTTGAGGATGGCGAAACGGCTGTTACTCGAGTGGCTGATGATGAGGCTCCTTTCTCTGCATTGGCGTTCAAAATAGCAACCGATCCGTTTGTTGGTACTTTGACATTCATGCGTGTGTACTCTGGTATGTTGCGTTCAGGTGATGCAGTTTACAACTCTGTTAAACAGAAGCGTGAGCGTATCGGTCGGATGGTTCAGATGCATGCAAATGATCGTGAAGAGATTAAAGAAGTGTTAGCGGGTGACATCGCTGCAGCTGTAGGTATGAAGTACGTAACTACAGGAGATACTCTTTGTGATATGAGTGATGTTGTTGTACTTGAGCGTATGGAATTTCCTGAGCCTGTTATTTCGGTTGCGGTTGAGCCTAAATCTCAAGCGGATCAAGAAAAAATGGGTGTCGCGTTGGGTAAGCTGGCGCAAGAAGACCCTTCTTTTCGTGTGGAGACGCATGAAGAGACGGGGCAAACAATTATCTCAGGTATGGGTGAGCTGCACCTAGATATTCTTGTTGACCGTATGCGTCGAGAGTTTAAGGTGGAGGCGAACATTGGTAAGCCTCAAGTTTCCTACCGAGAAAAAATTCGCAAAGAAGTGGTGGTTAATCACAAGTTTGTGCGTCAATCTGGTGGTCGTGGCCAATACGGTCACGTCGTAATGAAGTTGATTCCATCTGATAAGGATGGTCTTGAATTTATTAACGAGATTGTTGGTGGTGTTATTCCTAAAGAATACATCCCTGCGATAGAAAAAGGTGTTTCAGAGCAAATGAAGAATGGTGTCATTGCTGGGTATCCTTTGTTGGGTCTTAAAGTGGTATTATTCGATGGTTCATTCCATGATGTTGACTCTAATGAAATGGCCTTTAAAATTGCAGCTTCTCAAGGTTTGAGGAAAGGAGCGGTTGATGCTGATCCTTGTGTTCTTGAGCCGGTAATGAAAGTGGAAGTTGTGACTCCTGAAGAATATATGGGCGATGTGATGGGTGACTTGAATCGTCGTCGAGGTATTGTTCAGGGGATGGACGATTCCCCGTCAGGGAAGATTATTCGAGCTGAAGTTCCTCTCGGGGAGATGTTCGGATATGCAACTGACGTGCGTAGCTTGTCGCAAGGGCGTGCAAGTTATGCGATGGAGTTTGAGAAATACGCTGAAGCACCGGCTAGTGTGGCAGACGCGATCATCAAAAATGAAGATTAATCATCATACTTACTATTACTTAAGGTGTATGTATCATGGCAAAAGAAAAGTTCGAACGTAGTAAACCACACGTAAACGTTGGTACTATCGGTCACGTTGACCACGGTAAAACAACTCTAACAGCAGCACTTACTCGTGTATGTGCAGAAGTATTCGGCGGCGAAGCTGTTGCTTTTGACGGTATCGATAATGCTCCTGAAGAGCGTGAGCGTGGTATCACAATCTCTACTTCTCACGTAGAGTATGATTCTCCAACTCGTCACTATGCACATGTAGACTGTCCTGGACACGCCGATTATGTTAAAAACATGATCACTGGTGCGGCTCAAATGGACGGTGCTATCCTTGTTTGTGGTGCGACTGATGGTCCTATGCCTCAAACACGTGAGCACATCCTTCTTTCTCGTCAAGTAGGTGTACCTTACATCGTTGTTTTCCTAAACAAAGCTGACTTGTTGGCTGAAGACTGTGGTGGTGCGGATTCTGAAGAATACGCTGAAATGCTAGAATTGGTTGAAATGGAGTTGCGTGACCTTCTTTCTGAATACGACTTCCCGGGTGATGATACTCCAATCATCCCAGGTTCTGCTTTGATGGCATTGAACGGTGAAGACGGCAACGAAATGGGTACTACTGCAGTTAAGAAACTAGTTGAAACTCTAGATTCTTATATTCCAGAGCCAGAGCGTGCAATCGACGGTGCATTCATTATGCCTATCGAGGATGTATTCTCTATCCAGGGTCGTGGTACGGTTGTAACTGGTCGTGTTGAGCGCGGTATCATTCGTGTTCAAGAAGAAGTTGAAATCGTTGGTATCGTTGATACTACGAAGACAACTTGTACTGGTGTTGAGATGTTCCGTAAACTTCTTGACGAAGGTCGTGCTGGTGAGAACTGTGGTATCCTTCTGCGTGGTACTAAGCGTGAAGACGTTCAGCGTGGTCAAGTATTGGCTAAGCCTGGTTCTATCACTCCTCACACTGAGTTTACTGCAGAAGTATATGTGTTGGGTAAAGATGAAGGTGGTCGTCATACTCCATTCTTCAAAGGCTACCGTCCACAGTTCTACTTCCGTACAACTGATGTAACTGGTGCTTGTTCTCTACCTGAAGGTGTAGAAATGGTTATGCCTGGCGATAACATTCAGATGACTGTTGAACTAATTCATCCAATCGCGATGGACGAAGGTCTACGTTTCGCGATCCGTGAAGGTGGTCGTACAGTTGGTGCTGGTGTTGTAGCTAAAATTCTTAAATAATTAGACTTTGTTCTAGTTAGGTAAGTTTTAAAAGCCGTCCTTAGTGGGCGGCTTTTTTATTGGTTTATTTTTGTTGCTTATAAATTGGTTACTTGACAACCAGTTTCTGAGTGGCTAATATTCGCCGTCCTTAAAAAGGATTGTGGTTTAATAAATGTACAGTTAAACCATAAATACACAGTATTTGGAGTTGGAAATGCAAAGCCAAAAAATCCGTATTCGTCTGAAAGCGTTTGATCATCGTCTGATTGATGCTTCAACACAAGAAATTGTGGACACAGCGAAACGTACAGGTGCACAAGTTCGTGGGCCAATTCCACTTCCTACTCGCAAAGAGCGTTATACAGTATTGATTTCACCACACGTAAACAAAGATGCGCGTGATCAGTATGAAATCCGTACACACAAACGTGTTCTAGACATTGTTGAGCCAACTGAAAAAACAGTTGACGCTTTGATGAAGCTGGATCTTGCGGCAGGCGTGGAAGTACAAATTTCTTTAGGTTAATAACCTAAAATCTGGGGTGCGAGAACCGATTGGTTATCAGTCGGCTTATGCACATTAGTGGAATGATCTGGAATGGTCAGCCGTAGCGGGTGATAGCCCCATACACAACTGGCAAGTGAGGTAAAAAATGGCTATTCAATTAGTCGGACGCAAAGCCGGAATGACACGTGTCTTCACAGAAGAGGGTGTATCCGTGCCAGTAACCGTCATCGAGGTTGAACCGAACCGCGTTACTCAGGTGAAAACAGCGGAAACTGACGGCTATCAAGCCGTTCAAGTGACTGTGGGTTCTCGCCGTTCGAGCCGCGTTAACAAAGCTGCTGCGGGTCATTATGCAAAAGCAAATGTTGAGGCAGGTCGTGGTTTGTGGGAGTTCCGCCTGGCAGGTGATGAAAAAGAAATCAATGTTGGTGATGAGCTAACTGTTGCTGATTTCGAATCTATCCAAACGGTTGATGTAACTGGTCAATCAAAGGGTAAAGGGTTTCAGGGTGCCATCAAGCGTCATAATTTTTCTATGCAAGACGCTACGCATGGTAACTCATTGTCTCACCGTGCACCTGGCTCCATCGGTCAATGTCAAACACCTGGTCGTGTTTGGAAAGGCAAGAAGATGGCTGGCCACATGGGTGCTGCACAAGTTACTACTCAATCACTAGAAGTGGTTCGTGTAGACGCAGAGCGTAACCTTATCCTAGTGAAAGGTGCCGTACCTGGTGCAGTGAATGGTGATGTTATTCTTCAATCAGCTGTTAAAGCTCGCTAAGAGGGGTAGACAATGAACTTGAATCTAACAGGCGCAAAAGGAACAGTAGAAGTTTCTGATGTAGCCTTTGCTCGTGAATACAACGAAGCGCTAGTGCACCAAGTAGTTACATCTTACTTGGCTGGCGGTCGTCAAGGTTCTCGTGCTCAAAAAACTCGCTCTGAAGTAGCCGGTGGTGGACGTAAACCTTGGAAACAAAAAGGTTCTGGTCGTGCACGTGCAGGTACTATCCGTAGCCCATTATGGCGCTCAGGTGGTGTTACCTTCGCTGCGAAACCACAAGATCACTCTCAGAAAGTGAACAAGAAGATGTACCGTGCAGCAATGCGCACCATCTGGTCTGAGCTTGTACGTCAAGACCGTCTTGTTGTGGTTGAAGATCTTAAATTGGAAGCCCCAAAAACTAAGCTCTTCATAGCAAAAATGACAGAGTTGAATGTTGAGAATGCTTTGATTGTTTCCCATGAATTGGATGACAATTTGTTTTTAGCAGCTCGCAACATTCCTAGCGTAGATGTGCGTGATGCAGCGTCTATCGATCCTGTTAGCTTGATTGCTTACGACAAAGTGTTGGTGACAGTTGGTGCTCTGAAACAAGTTGAGGAGGCACTAGCATGATCGGCGAACGCATTTATAAAGTTCTGTTGGGTCCACACATTTCCGAAAAAGCAACGATCGTAGCTGAGGGCAACGGTCAGTATGTATTTCGTGTAACGGGTGATGCGACAAAACCTGAAATCAAACAAGCTATCGAAGCGCTTTTTGAAGTCAAAGTTGAGTCTGTACGTACGTTGAACCAAAAAGGTAAGACTAAGCGCACAGTTCGTGGTCTAGGTAAGCGTAGTGACGTGAAAAAAGCGTACGTTCGTTTGGCCGAAGGTCAAGACATTGATTTCATGGTCGCTGAATAAGGGGAGATAGGTCAATGGCTGTTGTAAAAAGTAAGCCAACGTCTGCAGGCCGTCGTCACGTTGTTAAAGTTACCAACAGTGACTTGCATAAAGGCGCACCTTATGCACCTTTGCTAGACAAAAAGAGCAAGTCAGGTGGACGTAACAATAACGGACGCATCACTACGCGTCACGTAGGTGGTGGTCATAAGCAGCATTATCGTATGGTTGATTTTCGTCGTAACAAAGATGGAATTCCTGCGGTAGTTGAGCGTTTGGAATATGATCCAAACCGTTCTGCAAATATTGCATTGATTAAATATGCTGATGGTGAGCGTCGTTACATTATCGCTTCCAAAGGTATGGTTGCAGGCAATGTTGTTTTTAGTGGTGCAGATGCGCCTATCAAAGCTGGTAATACTTTGCCTCTGCAAAATATTCCAGTTGGTAGTACGGTTCACTGTATTGAGCTTAAGCCAGGTAAAGGTGCACAAGTTGCGCGTTCTGCCGGTGCTTCAGCTCAGCTAGTTGCACGTGAAGGTCGTTACGTTACTCTTCGTCTACGTTCAGGCGAAATGCGTAAAGTATTGACTGAGTGTCGCGCCACTTTGGGTGAAGTATCAAACTCTGAGCATAGCTTGCGAGTTCTTGGTAAAGCTGGTGCTACGCGTTGGCGTGGTGTTCGTCCTACCGTTCGCGGTGCGGCAATGAACCCAGTTGATCACCCACATGGTGGTGGTGAAGGTCGTAGTAAGGGTGGTCGTCATCCTGTTTCGCCTTGGGGTATTCCTGCTAAAGGGTACAAAACACGCAGCAACAAGCGTACTGATAAACTTATTGTACGTCGCCGTACTAAGTAATAAGAGGAAACGACTGTGCCACGTTCACTAAAAAAAGGTCCTTTTATCGACCTTCATTTGTTGAAAAAGGTAGAGGCTGCGGTAGAGAAAAAAGATCGTCGTCCAATTAAAACTTGGTCGCGCCGTTCTACTATCTTCCCTGATTTTGTAGGGTTGACTATCGCTGTCCATAATGGTCGCCAGCATGTTCCAGTTCTAGTAACTGAAGATATGGTCGGTCATAAATTGGGTGAGTTCGCTCCGACCCGTACATATCGTGGTCATGCTGCGGACAAGAAAGCCAAACGGTAATAAGGGGTATTAACATGAGTGAAGTAAGCGCTTCATTGAAGGGTGCTCGCCTCTCAGCGCAGAAGGCCCGTTTGGTTGTAGATCAAATCCGCGGCAAATCTGTTAGCGAAGCACTGAACATTTTAACGTTCAGTCCTAAAAAGGCGGCAGTAATTGTCAAGAAGGTACTTGAGTCTGCGATAGCAAATGCTGAGCATAACGAAGGTGCTGATGTAGATGACTTGCGTGTTTCTACGGCGTATGTGGATGAGGCAATGACTCTGAAACGTATTATGCCACGTGCTAAAGGCCGTGCTGACCGTATTTTGAAACGCGGTTGTCACATAACAGTTAAAGTCGCTGACTAATTAGGAGAAACCCAATGGGTCAGAAGGTTCATCCAACTGGTATACGCCTAGGGATAGTTAAAGATCATACTTCTACTTGGTATGCGAATAATCAAAACTACTCTAAGCTGCTATTAAATGATCTTCAGGTTCGTGAGTACTTGGAGAAAAAATTGGTTCAGGCATCTGTTTCTCGTATCGAGATTCAACGTCCTGCTCAGACAGCTCGCATTACTATTCATACTGCCCGTCCAGGTATCGTGATTGGTAAGAAAGGCGAAGATGTTGAAAAGCTACGTAATGCTATTTCAGAAATGATGGGCGTTCCTGTGCATATCAATATCGAAGAAATTCGTAAGCCTGAAATGGACGCAAAATTGGTTGCAGCAAATATTGCGAGCCAACTTGAGCGCCGCGTAATGTTCCGTCGTGCAATGAAGCGTGCAGTACAAAACGCTATGCGTGCCGGTGCAAAGGGTATCAAGGTTCAGGTAAGTGGTCGTCTAGGTGGTGCAGAAATTGCCCGTGCTGAGTGGTACCGTGAAGGTCGTGTGCCTCTACATACACTACGTGCAGACATCGACTACGCTCCTTATGAAGCAAACACAACTTACGGCATTATTGGTGTAAAAGTGTGGATCTTTAAAGGTGAAATCTTGGGCGGTATTGAACAAGTGCGTGCTGATAAAGGCGCACAAAAGAAGAAGTCTAAGTAGGGGGTAAGTCATGTTACAACCGAAACGTACTAAGTTCCGTAAAATGATGAAAGGCCGTAATCGCGGTCTTGCATTACGCGGGAACCAAGTTAGCTTTGGTGAATTCGGATTGAAGTCCACAGAGCGTGGTCGTATTACTGCTCGTCAAATTGAAGCGGCGCGTCGTGCAATGACTCGTCACATCAAACGTGGTGGTAAAATCTGGATTCGTGTTTTCCCTGATAAACCGATTACTCAGAAGCCTCTTGAGGTTCGTCAGGGTAAAGGTAAGGGTAATGTAGAATATTGGGTTGCACAAATTCAGCCTGGTAAGATGCTTTATGAAGTTGAGGGCGTTTCAGAGCAACTAGCACGCGAAGCTTTTGCGCTAGCTGCAGCTAAACTTCCTTTGTCCACAACTTTCGTAACGCGTACGGTGATGTAGATGATAGCAAAAGAACTGCAAGAAAAGTCTGTAGCAGAGCTACAAGCGACCTTGATTGAGCTTTTACGTGAGCAATTCACATTGCGCATGCAGAAAGCGACTGGTCAGTTGACGCAAACTCATTTGCTTTCTCAAGTCCGCCGCAATATCGCACGTGTTAAAACCGTGCTTAATGATAAGGCAGGTAACTAAGATGGCAGAAACAAAAGCGCGTACAGCTACTGGTAAGGTAGTCAGCGACAAAATGGATAAAACCATTACAGTACTAGTTGAGCGTACAGAAAAACACCCTCTATACGGTAAGTTCGTACGTCGTTCAACAAAATTACACGCTCACGATGAAAACAATGAGTGCCAGATCGGTGATACAGTTAAGGTCGTAGAAACACGTCCTTACTCTAAGTCTAAGACTTGGAATCTGGTTCAAGTTGTAGAGAAAGCGGCAGCTGTATAGGCTGCTCCTTCCTTCGTGAGACTTGTTATCTAATTTGATTGGAGAGCAGTAATGATTCAAACAGAATCGATGCTTGATGTTGCAGATAACAGCGGCGCAAAGCGTGTTCAGTGTATTAAAGTACTGGGTGGCTCACATCGTCGTTATGCTGCTATCGGTGACATCATTAAGGTCACAGTGAAAGAAGCGATCCCTCGTGGTCGTGTTAAAAAAGGGCAGGTTCTTAACGCTGT
Source organism: Marinomonas sp. 5E14-1 (assembly GCF_039939215.1). Lineage (NCBI taxonomy): Bacteria > Pseudomonadati > Pseudomonadota > Gammaproteobacteria > Oceanospirillales > Oceanospirillaceae > Marinomonas > Marinomonas sp. 5E14-1. The sequence continues at coordinate 27,528 of NZ_JBDXMW010000017.1, forward strand.
TGTCGTTAGAACTAAGAAAGGTGTTCGTCGCTCTGATGGTTCCGTAATCCGCTTTGATGTAAATTCAGCGGTATTGTTGAACGCTTCAGGACAGCCTATTGGTACTCGTATCTTTGGCCCTGTAACACGTGAATTGCGTACAGAGCAGTTCATGAAAATTGTTTCTCTTGCACCTGAAGTGCTGTAAGAGAGAGGGGGACATTATGCGAAAAATCAAACGTAACGACGAAGTTATTGTGATTGCTGGGAAAGACAAAGGCAAGCGCGGTAAAGTTGTTAAGGTAGTAGACGAAAACCGAGTTTTAGTTTCTGGCATTAACACTGTTAAGAAACATGAAAAACCAAACCCTATGAAGGGTTCAACTGGTGGTATCGTTGAACAAGAAGCACCTATCCAGGTTTCGAATGTAGCCATTTTTAACAATGCTACTGGTAAAGCGGATCGCGTCGGCTTTAAATTGAATGAAGACGGTACGAAAGTACGTATCTTTAAATCAAATAGTGAAGCGATCGACGCCTAAGAGCGAGAATTATAGCCATGGCGAGACTTAAGCAAGTTTATAAAGATCAAGTTGTAACAAAACTTACTGAAGAGTTTAGTTACAAGAACGTGATGGAAGTGCCGAAAATCACTAAAATCACACTAAATATGGGTGTAGGTGAAGCTATTGCTGACAAGAAACTTCTTGAGCATGCAGTAAATGATCTAGAAGCACTTAGCGGCCAAAAAGTTGTAGTGACTAAGGCGCGTAAATCGGTAGCAGGCTTTAAAATCCGTGACGGTTACCCGATCGGTTGTAAAGTGACTCTACGTGGTGAGCGTATGTGGGATTTCTTTGACCGTTTGGTTGATGTTGCTATTCCACGTATCCGTGACTTCCGTGGACTTAATCCTAAGTCTTTCGACGGTCGTGGTAACTACAGCATGGGTGTTAAAGAGCAAATCATCTTTCCTGAAATCGACTACGATAAAGTAGACCGTGTACGTGGTATGGATATTACCATTACAACGACTGCTCGTACCGATGAAGAAGGTCGTGCTTTGTTAGCCGCCTTTAGTTTCCCTTTCAAGAAATAAGAGGTAGGAATCATGGCAAAGATCTCAATGATTCAGCGCGAAGCAAAACGTACTAGATTAGTAGCTAAGTACGCTGAAAAGCGTGCTGCTCTAAAAGCGATCATTAGCGACGTTAATGCATCGGACGATGAAAAGTGGGAAGCAACGCTGAAACTGCAAGCGCTTCCACGCGATTCATCTTCTTCTCGCCAGCGTAACCGTTGTCAAGTAACGGGTCGTCCGCACGGTGTTTACCGTCGCTTCGGCTTATCTCGTATCAAACTGCGTGAAGCAGCGATGCGCGGTGATGTGCCAGGCTTGAAGAAAGCTAGTTGGTAAGCAAGTAGAGCGCGATCATAATACATTGCAGTGAGTGGGGTGTCTAAAAGCTGGACATTCCGCTCGCTGCTGTGTACTATGCGCGAGCTCTATTTGCTGCACAATGGTTTTTTTAAATTAGGAGCTCTTAAATGAGTATGCAAGATACCCTTGCGGATATGTTTACACGTATTCGTAATGCACAGATGGCTTCAAAGACATCTGTGAGCATGCCTTCATCAAAAATGAAAGCATCTATCGCTGCAGTTTTACGCGAAGAAGGTTACGTAGGTGACTTCTCTGTAGACGAAGCGGTGAAACCGACTCTTACTATCGAATTGAAATATTACGAAGGTAAGCCGGTTATCGAACAAATTAAACGCGCATCTCGCCCAAGTTTGCGTCAATACAAAGGCACTACTTCACTTCCTAAAGTAGAAGCAGGTCTTGGTGTTGCTATCATATCTACTTCTAAAGGTGTGATGACAGATCGTGCAGCTCGTGCTGCTGGTATCGGTGGCGAAGTAATCTGCACAGTATTCTAGGAGTTAGTATGTCTCGAGTTGCTAATAGTCCCGTGACGCTTCCTAGTGGTGTAGATTTGACACTAAATGGCCAAAATGTCGTCGTTAAAGGCGGTAAAGGTTCTTTAGAGTTTAACATTCACACAAGCGTACAAGTGTCTAAAGAAGAAAATGTAATCACTTTCGCTCCACGCGATGGTGCAAAACAAAGCCGTGCCTTAGCTGGTACAACTCGTGCTTTAGTTAACAACATGGTTGTTGGTGTTAGCCAAGGTTTCGAAAAAAGATTGCTTCTTCAAGGTGTTGGTTACCGTGCTGCCGTTAAAGGTAAAGTACTGAACCTTTCTCTGGGTTTTTCTCATCCAGTAGATTACGAACTACCTGAAGGCATAACAGCTGAATGTGCTTCTCAAACAGAGATCGTGATCCGCGGTATTGATAAACAAGCCGTTGGTCAGGTTGCTGCAGAAGTTCGCGGTTTCCGTCCGCCTGAGCCTTATAAAGGTAAAGGTGTTCGTTATGCTGACGAGATTATTCGTCGTAAAGAAGCTAAGAAGAAGTAGGTAAGCATTCATGAACACTAAAAAACAATCTCGGATTCGTCGTGCACGTCGTGCTCGTTTGCATATTCGTGACTTAGGTGCGAATCGTCTTGCTGTACATCGCACGCCTCGCCATATGTATGCTCAAGTGATTTCTCCTTGCGGTAGTAAAGTGCTAGCTAGTGCTTCTACTCTTGAAGAAGCTCTTCGTAGTACAGCGACTGGTAACAAAGCAGCAGCTAAAGAAGTTGGTACTTTGATCGCTACTCGCGCGAAAGAAGCAGGTGTCACTTCGGTCGCTTTTGATCGTTCTGGCTTCAAATATCATGGTCGCGTTCAAGCTCTTGCTGACGCTGCACGTGAAGCCGGTCTAGAGTTTTAAGGGGTAGCAAATGGCTGTTAATGATCAACAAACTAGCGACCTCCAAGAGAAGCTAGTTCAAGTAAACCGCGTTGCTAAAGTTGTTAAGGGTGGTCGTATTTTCTCTTTCACAGCTTTGACAGTTGTCGGTGATGGAAATGGTAAAGTTGGCTTTGGTCGCGGTAAGGCGCGTGAAGTTCCACAGGCTATTCAAAAAGCTATGGAACAAGCACGTCGCAATATGGTTTCTGTAAAACTTGACGGTGATACGCTTCAGTATCCTGTTAAAGCATCTCATGGTGCTTCAAAAGTTTACATGCAACCTGCGTCTCAAGGTACTGGTGTTATCGCCGGTGGTGCAATGCGTGCGGTTCTTGAAATCGCTGGCGTACACAACGTATTGGCGAAATGTTACGGTTCTACAAACCCTGTAAACGTGGTTCGCGCTACGATCAAGGGTTTGCAGGATATGAAAGCGCCTGAGCAAATCGCGGCAAAACGCGGTAAGTCAGTCGATCAAATTTTGGGGTAATGTGTTATGGCGAATAATACCATCACAGTTCAACTAACCCGTAGCCCGATCGGTCGTCTTCCAAAGCACCGTGAAACTGTAAAAGGTTTGGGTTTACGCAAAGTTGGCCAAACTCGTGAGTTGGAAGATACACCAGCGGTACGTGGTATGGTTAATAAAGTTTATTACATGGTTAAAGTGGTAGGAGAGTAATATGTTTTTAAATACAATTAGTCCTGCCGAAGGTAGCAAACATGCTCCTAAACGTGTTGGTCGCGGTATTGGTAGCGGCTTGGGTAAAACTGGCGGACGTGGTCATAAAGGTCTTAAGTCTCGTTCGGGTGGCTCAGTAAAACCTGGTTTTGAAGGTGGTCAAATGCCTTTGCAGAAACGTCTGCCAAAATTTGGTTTTACTTCGCGTCAAGCAAAATATGTTGCTGAGGTTCGTCTAAACGAGCTTGCTGCTGTAAATGCTGAAGTTGTAGATTTAGCTGCTCTTAAAAGCGCTGACATTCTTGGTCACCAAATTAAAACTGCACGTGTAATTTTGTCTGGTTCTATCGACAAAGCCGTTACCGTTCGTGGTCTTAAAGTGACTAAAGGTGCTCGTGCTGCTATCGAAGCAGCTGGCGGAAAAGTCGAGGAATAAATGGCAAAGCGTGGCTCACTACCTGCTGGGATGCAAAACGGATTAAGCGAGCTTTGGGCTCGTATTCGCTTTGTGTTTTTAGCGATTATTGTATATCGAATCGGTGCTCATATTCCTGTTCCTGGTATTAATCCGGATAGACTGTCTGCATTGTTTGATCAAAATGAAGGCACGATTCTGAGTTTATTTAACGTATTCTCAGGGGGCGCTCTAGAGCGAATGAGTATATTTGCTCTTGGTATTTTGCCCTATATTTCTGCTTCTATTATTATGCAGTTGTTGACGGTTGTGAGCCCTCAGCTCGAACAGTTGAAAAAAGAGGGTGAGGCGGGGCGTCGAAAGATTACTCAATACACTCGTTACGGTACAGTGCTTCTTGCTCTTGTCCAATCCGCCAGTATGTCGGTTGGGCTTGCAAGTCAAGGTATATCATTTAGTAGTGGCATAGAGTTCTATGCTGTTGCTGTTGTGACACTTGTTGCTGGTACTGTCTTTTTGATGTGGTTAGGCGAGCAAGTTACTGAAAAAGGTATAGGTAATGGTATTTCTATCCTTATCTTTGCAGGTATTGTTGCAGGTCTTCCAGCAGCTGTTGGTCAGTCATTTGAATCGGCACGCCAAGGTGATATTAAAATTTTAGCTTTGTTGTTAATTGCTATTTTAGCTGTTGCAACGGTTGCTGCTATCGTCTTCATTGAACGAGGTCAGCGTCGTATTACGGTTAATTATGCAAAACGTCAACAAGGTAAAAAAGTGTTTGCTGCACAAAAAAGTCATTTGCCTCTTAAAGTGAATATGGCTGGTGTTATTCCAGCTATATTTGCTTCAAGTATCTTGCTGTTTCCTGCATCAATAGGGACATGGTTTGGTCAAGGTGAGGGGATGGAATGGTTGCAAAATGTGTCTTTGGCACTTGCTCCAGGGCAGCCACTCTATGTGTTGTTGTTTGCAATTGCAATTGTATTCTTTTGCTTTTTCTATACAGCACTAGTGTTTAACCCTAAAGATGTAGCTGACAATTTGAAAAAATCCGGTGCTTTTTTACCGGGTATTCGTCCAGGTGATCATACAGCTCGATATGTTGATGGTGTAATGACTCGCTTGACACTTTTTGGTGCCTTATATATCACCACAGTGTCTTTGATGCCTCAGTTTTTGAATGTTGCGTGGGATGTTCCGTTCTACCTTGGTGGTACTTCTATGTTAATCGTAGTTGTTGTCGTCATGGACTTTATGTCGCAAGTTCAAAGTCATTTGATGAGCCAGCAATACGAATCATTAATGAAAAAGTCAAACCTCACTGGTTATGGTCAAAATGGCCTAATGTGATAAACATTAGTTGGAGATGAACATGAAAGTACGTGCATCTGTAAAGAAAATTTGTCGTAACTGTAAAATCGTTCGCCGTAACGGTGCAGTTCGAGTGATTTGTAAAACAGAACCTCGTCATAAGCAACGTCAAGGTTAATAGCCTAGCGTTCTAGATGATAGGAAAGTGCGGTTGATTTATGTCTTGATTATAGGCATAATCAGCCGCCCTTATGAAAGTAAAGTGATGAGTATTAATTAATCATCAATAACAACGGAGTAATATGGATGGCTCGTATAGCCGGTGTCAATATTCCTGACAATAAACATGCGGTCATTTCTCTGACTTACATCTTCGGTATTGGTCGCACTCGTTCACGCGCTATTTGCGCGGCTTCGGGTGTTGCTGAAACTGCGAAAATCGGTTCATTAAGTGATGATGTCCTTGATGAACTTCGTGGTGAAGTTGCTAAGTACACTGTAGAGGGTGACTTACGTCGTGAAGTCAGTATGTCTATCAAACGTTTGATGGATTTAGGTTGTAATCGCGGTATTCGTCATCGCCGCAGCCTACCAGTTCGTGGTCAACGTACTAAAACGAACGCTCGTACACGAAAAGGCCCACGTAAGCCTATTCGTAAGTAATTTAAACGCGTTTCGCTCTGGCCCCAAGTTAGGCTAGAGCTGAGCATTAAACAGGAAAGTGCAATATGGCTAAGCCAGCAGCGCGCAGCACCAAGAAGAAAGTCAAAAAGACGGTCGTCGACGGTGTTGCTCATGTACATGCCTCATTCAATAATACGATCGTGACGATCACTGACCGTCAAGGCAATGCTTTGTCTTGGGCAACGGCAGGTGGTTCAGGTTTTCGTGGTTCTCGTAAAAGTACTCCTTTCGCAGCTCAAGTAGCAGCGGAACGTGCAGGTACTGTCGCACAAGAATTCGGCCTTAAAAATGTTGATGTAATGATTAAAGGACCTGGTCCTGGTCGTGAGTCTGCAGTTCGCGCATTGAACTCATTAGGCTTGCGTATTAATAACATCACAGATGTGACGCCAATTCCGCACAACGGTTGCCGTCCACCTAAGAAACGTCGCGTTTAATTGAGGAGACAGATACATGGCTCGTTATATAGGTCCAACTTGTAAGTTGTCTCGTCGTGAAGGTACCGACTTGCAATTGAAGAGCGGTTCACGTGCTCTTGAGTCGAAATGTAAAGCAGAAACAGTTCCAGGTGTGCACGGTGCACGTCGCGGACGTCTTTCTGATTACGGCTTACAATTACGTGAGAAACAAAAAGTACGTCGTATGTACGGTGTTCTTGAAAAACAATTCCGTAATTACTACAAATCTGCGGCTCGCCTTAAAGGCGCAACAGGTGAAAACTTGTTACAACTTTTAGAGTCTCGTTTGGATAACGTTGTTTATCGCGCAGGTTTTGGTTCTACACGTGCGGAAGCTCGTCAGTTAGTAGGCCATAAAGGCATTCTAGTAAATGGCGCTACGGTTAACATCCCATCTTACCAAGTTAAAGCTGGTGATGTTGTGTCTATCCGTGAAAAAGCTAAGAAGCAATTGCGTGTACAAAGCGCACTAGAGCTATCTAAAAGTCGTGCAGCGATCCATTGGATCGAGGTTGATTCAACCAAATTGGAAGCAACTTATAAAGCGCTTCCAGAGCGTGCCGATTTATCAGCTGAAATTAATGAGAACCTAATTGTCGAGCTTTACTCTAAGTAAGCCGGTAATTAGGATTAAGAAATAGGTGGATCTATGCAGCGTTCAGTGAGCGAATTGTTAACCCCACGCAACATTGAAGTGCAAGAGTTAGGGAATAGCCGAGCTAAAGTTACACTACAACCTCTAGAACGTGGTTTTGGTCATACTTTAGGTAATGCGCTACGCCGTATTCTCTTATCTTCTATGCCAGGTTGTGCGATTGTTGAAGTTGAAATCGACGGTGTATTGCATGAATACAGCGCAATCGAAGGGGTTAAAGAAGATGTAATTGAGATTCTTCTTAACCTGAAAGGAGTTGCGATCGCTCTACACGGGCAAGATGAAGCAACTCTTACTCTAAGCAAAAAGGGTCCTGGTGTCGTAACTGCTGGAGATATCCAGTTGGTTTCTGATGCAGAGATCGCTAATCCTGATCATGTAATTGCGCATTTAGATGATACTGCAGAGTTATCTATGCAGATCAAAGTTGCGCGTGGTCGCGGTTATGAGCCTGCTGATGCCCGTACTGCCGGCGACGATGAGACTCGTCCTATCGGTCGCTTGCAACTGGATGCTTCATTCAGCCCTGTTCGTCGTGTTGCTTACAGTGTTGATAATGCTCGTGTTGAGCAACGCACTGACTTGGATAAATTGGTCCTAGACATTGAGTCTAACGGAACGATTGATCCAGAAGAAGCAATTCGTAGAGCGGCAACTATTCTTCAACAACAGATTGCTGTATTTGTCGCTCTTGAAAGCGAAAGTGAAGCGCCTGTTGAAGAAGAAGAAGATGAAATTGATCCAATTTTGCTACGCCCGGTTGATGATCTTGAGTTGACCGTTCGCAGTGCTAACTGTTTAAAAGCAGAGAACATTTATTACATCGGTGATTTGATTCAACGTACTGAGGTTGAGCTTCTGAAGACGCCTAACCTAGGTAAGAAGTCGTTAACTGAAATCAAAGATGTTTTAGCACAGCGTGGTTTGTCTTTGGGAATGCGTCTAGAAAACTGGCCTCCAGCTAGTTTGAAAGACGATAGCAAAGTTCTAGCTCGCTAGGTCATTGTTCCCTGACCACCGTAGTTTGGTAAGGAATGTAAAATGCGTCATCGTAAGAGTGGACGTCACTTAAACCGTACTAGCTCACATCGTAAAGCGATGTTTAAAAATATGGCTGCTTCTTTGTTTGAGCACGAAGTTATTAAAACTACGTTGCCTAAAGCAAAAGAATTACGTCGTGTTGCTGAGCCGTTAATCACATTGGCGAAAGTTGATTCCGTAGCGAATCGTCGCCTTGCCTTTGCTCGTACTCGTAGCAAAGATGCAGTAGGTAAATTGTTCTCTGAACTTGGTCCTCGTTACCAAGCTCGTCCTGGCGGTTATGTTCGCATTCTAAAATGTGGATTCCGTGCAGGAGACAACGCACCTATGGCTTACGTTGAATTGGTCGACCGACCAGTTACAGAAGCCGCTGAGTAATATCAGTTTGTAATAAAAAAGCCGAGCTTATGCTCGGCTTTTTTTTCGCTGAAATTTATTATTCGTAATGACTTAAAGGTAAAAAAGGCTGATGAAACTCAATTCATCAGCCTTTTATCATTTCATTGTTTGAAATTAATAACTCAGTTCAGCATGTCTTTTAAGAATCTACCTGTGTGAGATTTTTCAGATTTGGCTATTTCTTCAGGTGTACCTTCCGCAATGATGAAACCACCACCACTTCCGCCTTCAGGGCCTAAGTCTACAACCCAGTCTGCAGTTTTAATGACATCCAAGTTATGTTCAATTACAACGACAGTGTTGCCGTGATCTCTTAATCTGTGAAGTACTTTAAGTAGCTGTTCTATATCCGAAAAATGCAGTCCAGTCGTTGGTTCATCAAGAATGTATAAGGTTGTTCCTGTATCTCGTTTAGATAGTTCTTTTGCTAATTTAACACGTTGTGCTTCGCCACCTGATAAGGTGGTTGCCGCTTGTCCCAAGCGAATATAGCCTAGACCCACATCAATGAGCGTTTGCAGTTTGCGAGCAATCGAAGGTACAGCATCAAAAAACTCACGAGCATTTTCAATGGTCATTTCTAGACACTCATGGATATTTTTGCCTTTATAGAGTATTTCTAATGTTTCTCGGTTGTAGCGCTTACCTTTACAGGTGTCACATGGGACATACACATCTGGTAAGAAGTGCATTTCCACCTTAATTACCCCATCACCCTGACAAGCTTCACAGCGTCCACCTTTAACGTTAAAGCTAAAACGACCGGGTTTATAGCCACGCGAGCGAGCTTCCTGTGTTGCAGAGAATAACTCGCGCATAGGAGTGAAAATGCCAGTGTATGTCGCTGGGTTAGAGCGAGGAGTACGACCAATTGGGCTCTGGTTAATGTCGACACATTTGTCGAATAATTCTAACCCTTGAATTCGATCATGAGGCGCGGCTTTTAGTGTTGTTGCACCGTTTAATGCTGTCGCGGCAAGCGGATACAATGTTCCGTTTATTAAGGTTGATTTGCCTGATCCAGAAACCCCTGTAACACAGGTCATTACACCGACAGGAATATTTAAATCAACAGAGTTGAGGTTGTTGCCAACGGCTCCAATGAGATTCAGTGACTGGTTGTCTTTTGACGTATGGCGAATACTCGGAATCTCAATTTTGCGTTTGCCAACTAAATATTGGCCTGTAATGGATTTTTCGCAGTTCATAATGTCTTGCGGTGTTCCGCTAGCAATAATTTCCCCACCATGAACACCAGCGCCTGGTCCTATGTCGACGACAAAATCCGCGACACGAATAGCGTCCTCATCATGCTCTACAACAATTACGGTATTCCCTAAGTCTCGTAATCGTGTAAGGGTTGCAATAAGGCGTTCGTTGTCTCTCTGATGAAGACCTATGGAAGGTTCATCCAGTATGTACATGACACCAACAAGGCCAGCGCCAATCTGGCTTGCCAAGCGTATCCGTTGAGCTTCACCACCAGACAATGAATCTGCTTTTCTGTCTAAAGTAAGATAGTCCAAACCGACATTGACTAAGAAGGTCAGTCGATCGCGAATCTCTTTTAATATCTTAGACGCGATTTCACCTCTGGCGCCTGGTAAATTAAGATTTTCAAAATAACTTAAGCATTCGGCGATAGGGTAAGTAACAATCTCAGGTAGCGTCTGTTCATTGATGAAAACATGTCGAGCAGAGCGATTAAGTCGAGCACCGTGACAATCTGGACAAGGCTGTATGCTGATGTATTGTGATAAATCATCGCGAACACTATCTGACTCGGTCTCGTGATAACGGCGTTGAAGATTTGGAATGACTCCCTCGAAAGAGTGAGAGCGTGTCATTTTGTCCCCACGTTCATTGATATAAACGAAGTCGATCTTGTCTTTGCCTGAGCCTTTTAAAATGCGTTTCTTGAACTCGTCTGGAATGTCTTTGTACTTGGCTTCAATATCAAAACCGTAATGCTTTGCTAAAGCGCTAAGTTGCTGATAGTAAAAAATGCTGCGTCGTCCCCAGCCTCGAATGGCGCCTTCTGCCAAGGTAAGTGTTGGGTCTTGAATAATACGATCAGGGTCGAACATTTGGTGAGTACCAAGACCGTCACAAGTCTGACAAGCTCCATTCGGATTATTAAAAGAGAAAAGCCTTGGTTCCAGCTCAGTTAGGCTATAACCACAAACAGGACAAGCAAACTTACTGGAGAAGATGTATTCTTCAGACTCGTCATCCATATTAATGGCTTTGGCGATTCCGTCAGATAAGCCTAAACAAGTTTCAAACGACTCAGCTAATCTTAGCTGTAAATCAGAGCGTACCTTAAAGCGGTCGATCACGACTTCAATCGTGTGCTTTTTGTTTTTTTCCAGTGTGGGCGCGTCATCTAAATCCACAACAATGCCGTCAATACGCGCACGAATGAAACCTTTGGATAGCAGATCACTGATAGTATGTAAGTGCTCACCTTTACGATCTTTGACGATCGGAGCGAGCAGCATCATTTTTGTTTCCTCTGGAAGAGATATAATTTTATCTACCATTTGTGATATGGTTTGCGCTTCTAACGGCTCGCCATGATCAGGACAACGTGGTTGCCCTGCGCGAGCAAATAACAAGCGCAAATAGTCATATATCTCAGTGATGGTGCCTACTGTCGATCTTGGGTTGTGAGATGTGGATTTTTGCTCGATAGAGATGGCTGGGGACAAGCCTTCAATATGGTCTATGTCTGGTTTTTCCATCATAGATAAGAATTGTCGAGCGTAAGTGGATAGGGATTCTACGTAGCGGCGTTGGCCTTCGGCATACAAGGTGTCAAAAGCGAGAGAAGATTTGCCCGAGCCAGATAAACCTGTGATAACGACAAGTTTGTCTCTTGGAATGTCTAAATCCACATTTTTTAGGTTGTGGGTGCGGGCCCCGCGTATCGTAATGGTATCCATGAGTCTCCCAAGTGAAATTGATCAACAGAGATAAATCTGTCAGTAATTTAAATAACTGTCTATTTTTACAGTAGTTGAAATGGAGCTTCAACGGTATTTTGAGTAAAATAGCTATCTTTTTTCCTTAACCCCTAAGTTAAGTGGTTGTAACTTCCTTATGGATCTACTTGAACGTCGCTCAGTCTTTGCTTTAGCGCTGATCTATCTATTTAGAATGTTAGGCTTATTCTTGATTATGCCTGTCATTAGTGTTGCCGCAGACGGTTTAACCGGTGCTGACGCAGCTTTAATTGGCACCGCCATTGGCATTTATGGTTTGACACAAGCTAGCCTGCAAATTCCCATGGGCATGTGGTCCGATAAGATCGGGCGCAAGCCTGTCATTATTATTGGCTTAATCCTATTTGCCATAGGCAGTTTGATTTGCGCCAATGCAGACGATATAAACACTTTGATTGTTGGTCGAGCGGTGCAAGGGGCTGGCGCCATTGCGAGTACTCTAATGGCATTATTAAGTGATGTGACGCGTGAGCAAAACCGCACCAAAGCCATGGCTATTGTTGGCATCAGTATTGGTGCTTCCTTTATGATTTCCCTAGTTTTGGGGCCTTGGATATTCTCTTTAGTCGGCCTTTCAGGGCTGTTTTATTTATCCTTTGCTCTATCTGTATTGGGAATTGGACTGATCCTATTTGCCGTGCCAAATATTGTTCAACATACCTTTCGAAGAGATACGACCCCGAGTTTAATCGCATTAGGGGAAGTGTTGAAAGATAAGCGATTAGGCTTTTTGAATGTCAGCGTATTATTGCTGCATGCTAGTTTAACTGCGTTATTTATAACGATACCAAACTTGCTCATTGAGCACTTTGATTTACCTCTGCCTCAACACAGTTGGCTCTACTTAACCGTCATGGGTTTTGCCTTTGTAGGTATGTTACCATTGGTGATTATTGCCGAATCAAAAGGCAAAATGAAAAGCGTTTTAATTTTCGTGCTGATGCTACTGGGCGCAAGTGCGATCTTGTTACAATGGACTCATTCTATTTGGTTGTTTAGTGTCTTGCTTTGGGGTTACTTTGTTGGCTTTAATGCATTGGAAGCAACATTGCCTTCCTTAATAAGCAAACAAGCGCCAGTGGGTTATCGTGGCACGGCAATGGGTGTGTTTTCGACGCATCAATTTATAGGTTCTTTTTTGGGTGGTGTCGGTGGTGGTTGGTTACTACAGAACTACTCAAATAGCGGCATATTCTGGGTAGTTGGTGTTGCCTTCTTAGCTTGGTCACTGGTCGCTTTAGCACAAGCAGCACCTCGTCAGCTAAGCAGTCTTGCGTTCAGCTTACCGAACATGACAGAAGAAGAAATAACCCAATTAGCGGATCAATTAACAGCAATCCAAGGAGTGGAAGGCATGCAAATTTTTAAAGATGAGCAAACGGCTTATCTGAAAGTCGATAAAAAGATATTAGACAAAGACACCTTGTCGCGTCTCGCGCCGCAAGTGGCGCTTTAAACCGAACAGATCAAAAGAACATTATTCTATATTTTAGTTGGAGAACATCATGGCTCGTGGAGTAAACAAAGTAATCATCGTTGGTAACGCAGGCAATGATGCCGAAGTGCGTTTTATGCCATCAGGCGGTGCGGTTGCAAACGTCAGCTTAGCAACCACAGAAAGCTGGAGAGACAAGCAAACAGGCCAAATGCAAGAGCGTACAGAATGGCACCGAGTGTCTTTCATGGACCGTGGTAATTTCCGCCTTGGTCAAATCGCGGGTGACTTCATCAAGAAAGGCTCCAAAGTTTACGTAGAAGGCTCGTTGCGTACGCGTGAGTGGGAAAAAGACGGTATCAAACGCTACACCACAGAAATCATCGCGAATGAAATGCAATTGTTAGATGGCCGTGCTGATGGTGCAGCAGGACAACAAGGCGGATACGACGCGAGTCAACAAGGTGGTTATGGTCAAGCGCCACAACAAGCACCTCAGCAAGGTGGCTATGGTCAAGCACCAGCACAACAAGCCCCACAAGGTTTTAATCAACCTCAAGGTGGCTACGGGCAAGCACCACAGCAAGCTGCGCCTCAGGCTCAACCACAATCCTTCGGTAGTTGGGGAAATGCACCGCAACAAGCTCCAGCACCACAGCAACGCGCTCCTCAGCCGCAACATGCACCTCAACAGCAAGCACCTAAAGCGCCTGCTCAGAAACCACAACAAGCACCAAACTTTGACGACTTTGATGACGACATTCCGTTCTAAAACAGACATTTGGAAGTAATTAGATGGCCCGCCTCACCCCTGAGCTATGCTTAGGGGTGGCTAAATAAAGAGGCGAGCCATCATGTTTAATATTAGAGTCATTGGAATCGATTTAGGAAAATTTTCTTTTCATATTGTTGCTCACGATCGATCATGCTGAACGAGAGCTGCACCGCCAAAGTCTTACACAAACTAAGCTGCTAGAACATCTTATCAATAGCCCGTTGATAACCATTGTCATGGAATCCTGAGGCGGTTCTCATTGGCTTGCTCGTCAATGTCAAAAACTTAGACATGACGTCAAGCTCGTTCCTTCTCAATACGTAAAAATCAATAAAAATGACTACATTGATTCAGAGCTATTGCGGAAGTATCAATGCGTCCAAACATGCGCTTTGTTAGCGTTAACCCAGAAGAAGCTCAAGTCATCTTTGTGATACACAAAATACGTTCGAGCTATATCAAAGAACGAACGGCATGTATGTCTCGGATAGGCACTATTTTATTAGAGTTTGGATTAGTCCTTCCGACAGGTCATAACAAGATGAGGTTATTGTTTCGGTAATTGGCAGAGAAAAATGTTCCGTTGCCTCCTATGCTCATGCAAGAGTTGATAGAGCATCATGAGTATTACCATTATCGTAAGAACGGATCGATTTTGGACTGTGGATTATAGAGCTACGAATGAAAAAGCCATTTAATGTTGCCGCCGTGGCGCTTGCGAATAAGTTAGTATGGATTGCTTGATCAGTGTTGAAAACGAAACAAGCATTTGCAATAACGAGGCGGACCATACATTTTTTATGTAAACAATAAATAGTTGTGTCAACTTAATACATTCGTGGATTTATTGCTGTTGGATGAGTATGGCGTTTATTGTTTTTGTCGATGCAGACTCGGTTACTAATACTTGGAGAAGAGTTATTTAATTGGCTATTGATTAAGATATTTTCTGACATGCGAGATGTGCTAAGGAGGTGCTATCTTATGTATCAAGAGATTTGATTTTTAGCACTAATGCTAAACGATCATTGACATGAAATTTATCAAACAGCTTGCGAATATGGGACTTCACAGTACGTTCAGAAATCGCCATAAGTTTGGCTATTTCTTTGTTGCTTTTGCCTTGTAGTACAGCATTGGCTGTTTCTTTTTCACGGGGGGTTAAGTTGTTTGACCATTGTTGTGAAGCTGTCTGTGCTTTTTTCATTGGCTGCATTTGTACACCATGTATAAAGTCGCTCATGATATCCTGGCTGATCCAGATACTGCCTTGCTGAACTGTTGCAATTGCTTGTTCTAAAGCTGATAAAGGCATATTAGATTGCACGTAGCCTTTTACGCCCATTTTAAAGAGCTCGATACCTTCAGCTGAATTGCTTTTTGTTGTAACAACAACTACCCATTGGTGGTGTTTAATACACAGGGCTAGCTTCTGGTTTTGATGGGTAAGGTTGTGTAAATGAAATATCGCTACTAAGGATGGCTCTAGGTTACCAACAAACTCTGGAGCTACTCTTAGACTATGCCAATGAAATAGCCAATTTTTAAAAGCTCTAGGGTCATGGGTATAGAGTATACAGCGATCACGCAATTCTACTGTACTCATTAGGACTCTCGCAAAGCTAGTTCTTTGGTTTTTAAGATAGGTTTTAGTAGGTAATCTAGGATAGTGTGCTTACCAACGATAATATCCACACTTGCCACCATCCCAGGCATTAGCTTAAGTGGTTGCTCCTTTGAACCAAGGTAGTTCTTTTTAGTTCGGATGCGAACAAGATAGTAACTTTTACCTTCTTCATCCGTAATGGTATCGGCCGACACTCTTTCAACTGTACCATCTAATCCACCGTAAACAGCGAAATCGTAGGCTGTGAATTTTACTTTCGCAGGAAGGCCTTTTTTGATAAATCCTATATCAGAAGGTTGAACTCTTGTTTCTAGTATCAGCGAGTCTTCGATAGGAACTATTTTTACTAGGTCACTGCCAGGCTGTACTACTTCCCCAAGAGTGTTAACTAACAGCTCGGAAATAATACCACTAACCGGTGATTTAATATTGGTACGCTCTACCTTGTCTTCTAGTGCAATATTTATATTTTCAAGCTGAGAAATACGTGCCAAAGTTTCATTTAATGATTCTTGGGCTTCATTGCGTTTTATTTGGCGGATTTCGGCAATTTTCTGTTCGGTTTCTGAGATTAATGCGCGATATTTCGAGATTGATTGCTCAATAGAGTTGAGTTTACCGAATGTATCGTTACGCTCACGACGGGTTTTCAGTAAGCTTACTTCTGAGGCAAAGCCACGTTGTACAAGTGGCTCTGTCATTTCAATTTCTTGATCTAGAAGCTCTAGAGAATTTTGTAGTTGATCTAATTGTTCGCGGGCGTTATCAAGCTCAGTTTGGTGCTGTACGATTTGTTGTAGAATAATTTCAATTGAAATATCTTGTTGTTTTTGACGTTCTAGCAGTAAGTTTTGTTCACGTATATTAAATTGTTTTTCAAAATCAGAATCATAATGCTCTGGCGTAATAAAATCGGTTGTATTGGCTTCGGCCGTAAGGCGTGCTGCTTTAGCTTGAAGTGCTTGCATCTCCAATAGTTTCTCGCTAAACGAGCTGGAAAATTGAGTATTATCTAACAGAATTAGGAGTTGGTCCTTTTCAATAATATCGCCTGATGACACTAGAATCTCACTGATAATACCACCTTCTAGATTCTGAACGATTTGTACTTTATTAGATGGTACAACTTTCCCTGAACCGCGTACGATTTTATCTAACTCTGCCATATTCGCCCATACTATTAACCAAAGAATTGCGAACAAAATGGTCCATGTAATAAGAGTAGAGTGGCGTTTAGGGTGTTCAAGGGTAGCTTGGCTAAGGCTTGAAATAAACTCAATATCTTCGTTCGGGAGCTTCTGATTAGGTTGCTCTGATGGCATGCTTAGGCTCCTGTCTGTGCATTTGAAGGTGTCTTTTTCTGTAAACTTTTAAGTACAGCATTTTTTTCGCCATCAGCAACTAATTTACCGTCTTCTAATACAAGTAGACGATCCACCAAAACCAAAAGACTCATCTTATGGGTCACAAGTAAGAATGTGGTATTCAATTCAACTTGTTTTAAGTTTTTCAGCAATGCTTGCTCGGTAGTTCCGTCTAAGGTATTAGTGGGTTCATCTAATAATAAGAAGGGAGCATCTAGCAGTAGAGCACGTGCAATACCAATACTTTGGCGTTGCCCACCAGAGATATTATGCCCGCTCTCGCTAATTTGTAATCCGTAGCCTGCAGGATGGCGTTTTACGAAATCGTCTACACCAGCAAGTTTTGATGCTCGAATAATTACATCATCTTCCACATAGGGAGCACGATATGCGATGTTCTCACGTATATCTCCGCGGAAAAGTACAACATCTTGTGGTACATAGTTAATACTTCGACGCAGCTCAGCAGGATCAAGTTGCTGAATGTCAAGACCATCGATTAGAATGCTGCCAGAGTCGATTTGATATAAGCCAAGAATAAGCTTTTCGATAGTTGATTTACCCGAGCCGATACGCCCAATAATACCAACTTTTTCGTGCTTATCGATCTTAAATGATACGTTTCTAAGAGACGGCTTGGTTTCTCCTGGATAAGTAAATGTTACGTCGACAAACTCTACTCTACCCTCAAAGCAGGGATGGGCAATGAATCGTTTGTCTGCTGGTCGCTCAACATCTTTCGACATCAATTCATTTAATGAGTTATAGGCCGTTTTGGTTTGTTGATAGCTGCCAAGCAAGCCTGCAACTTGTCCCATCGGAGATATAGCTCGCTGGCTTAGAATAACTGTAGCGATGAGTCCTCCGAGCGTTAAGTCGCCATCAGCAATTAAATAAACGCCAGTGAGTACAATTAAAACGGTACTCATCTGTTGCATATAACCAGTCATGCGGGATACAGAGCTCTGCAACATTTTTGATTTAAGGCTGGTACGAGATATTTCTCCGACAGCTTGTTCCCACTGCCACTGCATCTTAGACTCAACACCTAAAGACTTAATAGTAGACATGCTTGAGAGAGATTCGATCAAAACGCTGTTTTTTTGATCTTGAGCTTCATAAGTCGCCTCAATACTGCGTTGTATAGGCTTTTTTAGAATCAAACTGTAAGAGACCATTAGCAGAATGATAATTATTGGAACCCAAACAATTTGCCCTGCTATGTAAAAAATAACAGCAAGGAATATCGAAACAAAAGGTAAATCTACGAGAGCAGAAATTGCACTTGAAGTAATGAAGTTACGGATACTATCAAACTCTTTTAGCTTGTTGGCAAAGCTACCTACGGTGCCCTTGTTACTCGATTGAGTTAAATTGAGTGTTTGTTCAAAAAGTTTAGATGAGATAAGGACGTCGCTCTTTTTGGCTGCAGTCTCTAAAAAATGGGTACGTAAATATTTAAGAGCTAGATCAAATAGGTAAATAACACTGATACCAAGTACCAGCACCCAGAGAGACTCCACTGCATTATTCGGCACCACTCGGTCGTAGACATTCATAACAAATAATGGATTGGCTAAGACGAATAAGTTGATGATAAAAGAGGCTGCGATGACATCTCTATACATGGATTTACTTTGCCAGATAGATGACCAAAACCAGTGTTCATCTGAATTGTTCATTAGTGGTTTTGAGGTACTGCTATGTTGATGAACATGGCTAAGGTAAATAGCGTAGCCAAGGTACTCTTGGTTAAGCGCATCTAGAGTAATATATTTCCAGCCCTCTGGTGCCGAGCTAGAAATAACCTTCGCTTGTCCTGACTGATGATCAATTTCTTGTAAGACGCAAGCAGAATGATCTTTAAGGATTAGGATGCAAGGTAGCACAAGATTAGGAATGCTTTCTATTGTACGTTTTTTGAAGCGGGCTTTTATTCCTGCTCGCTTTGCTGCACGCTTAAATAGATCTGGTGTTAGTGTTCCATCTTTTAGTGGCAAGCCTGCTATCAAGGCGTCTTTAGTGTAAGGAGTCTGTGACAGTTTAGTATAGATTACTAAACACTCTAATAGTGGGTCATGAGACTCGATATGTTTTGCATCTTGGTTTATTTCATTAATCAATGTGTTGCTCATAGTGGTGTCGGTGTGCTGAAGTGGTAACCTTGAAAGTAAGATACACCAGCTTTCTTAAATGCGTCTAATTGAGCTTCTTTCTCAATCGACATGGCAAAAACATCAATATCCAAATTGCTGGTCACTTCGCAGATACTAATTACATAAGAACTTGTGCTCGCATCTGATTCAATCTGATTGCTAAATGAAGCATCGAGTTTGATATAATCCGGATGAATATCGCAAAGGTACTGTAGATCCGCGATTTGGATACCAAAGCGGTCAATACCTACTTTGAAGTCCATCTGACGCAATGTGCTGAAAATGCTCTTAGCCGCCGTAAGGTTTTCATATACAGCTGTTTCAGGAAACTCAAAAGCCAAATTAGCACCTTGTGCTTTCTTAAACTGTGGTAATAGCTTTTCAAACAACTGAATATCCTTAAGTAATGCTTCGCTAAGGTTTATGGAATGATATGAGTTGCTATTATTTTCTTGTAGGTGTGTTGTCACTAGTTGTAAAACTAACTCATCAATCTTACTTTGCATGTTCAGTTGTTTGACTGCCGGCATAAAGTAGGCTGCTGACTGAATTTTATTGTCTTCTGTTACCATACGTACAAGTAATTCGCTTTCATAAACGCTTTCATCAAGCCCATAAGCTTCTTGTTTGAATAGTTTAAAGTTCTGTTCCGTTATCGCGCTATCGATAAGTTTTTGCCAATGATTATTGTTGAATGTACTGTCCACGTTATCTTTTTGTAACAGCACAGGTTCATAGTGTTTGGCTTCTGCTTGTTGGATCAAGAAATCCAATTGACTAAAAAGATTAGATTTAGATTCGTTTGGCTCATAGCGTGTGATAGCTGAAGTCAGTGATATCGGCATCGTTTCAAGATTTAATTCTTTTTGAAGCGCTCTTGGGTAAGTCAATAATTTGGCTACCCTATCTCTCAGCTCTATTGGTTGTGTATTTGGCAGTAAAGCAATAAGTTCGATACCATTTAAGCGTGCGTAGAAGCCGGCATGATTATTCAATGTGGTATGGAATTGCTTAGCAATGTGTTTAACTAACTCATTTCCTAACTGATAGCCATATTGAGTGTTAAGTTCTTTCAAACCATCAATGCGTAGCAAGCAAGCGCTACCTTGAGCTGAGGCCTGTTCTTCGTCAACGATACTGGTAAAAGTCATATCAAAATAGTGTCTGTTATAGAGCCCTGTGACACTATCTTCATAAGCTATTGAGCGGAGTTTTTCTACTATCTGTGCTTCTCGAGTGAATACCTGTTGTAATTTGGAAACCATACTATTCATAGCTTCCGCTAACCTACGGAACTCAGTTGTTGATGGCAATGGATCCTGTAAAAGATACTCCTTATTTACAATAGCGTGCGCTTGTTCTTGAGTTTTGTTGAGCGGCTGAAGTAAAACTCGAATCGTAAAATACGCGACATTTAAAAAGATTACAGCAGCGACAAGAAACCACTGAACGAGAGTTTTAAATACAAGCCACAGCTCGATGTATGCATAGTTTTTCTGAGATTGAACTTTAAGTTCACCAATAGGGCTCCAGCCTTTTTGTACGACAGCAAGAGAAGGTGAAACATTGATATCAACTAAAGCAATAAACCAGCTAGGAATCTTTGGCTCAGAAATTTGATTGGTTCGTTTATAAATTAATTGGCCATCCATACTTACCAGTTCAATTATCGAAAAGTGCCCCCTATCAAATACAGCATCAATCATGGTTGTTATACTGACAGGGTTATCAGCGACCGTACTTAAAGAAAGCCCGAGAGAATTTGCACTATCGTAAGAATGAGATTGGAGCTGCTTCTCCAGAAAAGCTTTTGTGTGGGATATATTCAATGTAAATGAACCAACTAATAACACCAAAAGCATGACGCTTATAAAAATTAGAATGTTTGATTTAAAAGTCATAATGAATCCATCACTGGGTAAATAATTAAACGGTTATTTCAAAATACCTTGCTTCATACGAGTAACCATCTGTCCCCATTGGTGTATGGAGTTGTCGAAATCTTGTTTGCTTGATGTTTGGTCCGAATTTCTTAAATCTTTGGCGTTAAAACTGTATATCGGTATTAAGTCTGAACGAGCACTAGCCTTTAGCACCCGATCAGTTAAACTGTCCATTATTAGAGGCTCTGAATTAGGGGATCTGAAGTAAGTTAGAACTATGTGCGAGCGCTTGATTCGTGTTGCGTTAACATAAGAGAAGTAGAGTTTTTTTTCATCTATGCCCATTGCTAATAAAGTAAAAAATTTGGCTATAGCAAAGTCTTCTGCGTCACCTTTATCTTTGGCAAGCAATTCAGCAGGGGTCGCCCAAAAATCATTTGTCTTCCAGACTTGTTTATCCTCCATATAGGTAACTTTGCTAAAAAAACTGTTCACTAGGTTGACTTTAAGACGTTCTGGGCGATTTGAATTTTCAGCTATTAATGTTAGCAAAGCTTGCATACGTCGTGTAGCAAGCACTCCATATTCCTTACTTGCTGCATCGATCTCTTTTTTAGAAATGACAGCATTAGAAGGGGGAGCACTTTGCACGAAAAGAGTGAATATCAAAGCAAACAATAGCCATTGTTTGCTTTGATATTTTAATATTACTCTTTTAACCCATAGCAAGGTGCCATTCCTTAAATGTTATTTACGTGTCTCTAGTATAGCTGATTGTGGTAACGCTTCTTGTGTCATCACTTCAAGCTCAATACGGC
Organism: Marinomonas sp. 5E14-1; assembly: GCF_039939215.1. Classification (NCBI taxonomy): domain Bacteria; kingdom Pseudomonadati; phylum Pseudomonadota; class Gammaproteobacteria; order Oceanospirillales; family Oceanospirillaceae; genus Marinomonas; species Marinomonas sp. 5E14-1. The sequence goes on from NZ_JBDXMW010000017.1 coordinate 49,080, forward strand.
GGTTTTCTTGACGCCCAACACTCGTTGAGTTATCTGCAATAGGTGATGATTCACCTTGCCCTATTAGGTAGATTTTCGAAAAATCTACCTCAGAGTGTGCCATTAAATATTGCTTAACACTTTCTGTTCTATTCCAAGAGAGACTTATATTGTCAGAAATGCTACCAATATTGTCAGTATGACCTACAATTAAAATAACTTCACCTTCTTGTAAGTCTTTTAAGGTATTTAAATCCTTAGCTAAATAATGTTCTTGGTCAGAGCGAATATTATAAGATGCCGTATCAAAAACAATATTGATAAGCAAAGACGTACGAGGTTGACAGCCAAACTGATTGACTTCAACTTCTAGAGGAGTATCTAGGCATTGGTCAATGTTATCTGTAACGCCATCATGGTCTGAGTCGTCAATAATTTTGCAGCCATTTAAATCAATTTTTGTTCCTAAAGGCGTTAAAGGGCAATGATCTTGCGAATCGACAACACTATCGTAATCTGTATCCGCTGCGCAACCAAGGAAGTTGACAGCAATGCCTTCAGTCGTGTTTGGGCACTGATCACTTTTATCATAAATACCATCTTGATCAGAGTCTAAATCACATCCTATGCTATTCACTGCGCCGAATAGCTCTGTATTTTGGCACTGATCATTTTTAGTTGGTACTTTATCTTGATCGAGGTCAGCGTAAATTTCATTTACCTCTTTTGGTGAGAGGTCTTTATCGGCTAAGTGCGGTTGCTTATTTTTTTCTGCGAACGCAATAGTACCAGTAGCTAACAACGCAGCAGTCAGTGGTAACCATACAAACTTCATACGAACAATCCTTTTGATCTATTTAACGTTATTAACGTTGTTGATGCGAGTAGTGGCTTTTTCGAGCAGTTGTTTCGAAATATCGTTCGCTAAAGATGAAAAAGCATTCTTTTGAGCTTGATCGCCATCATTCGATGAGTAAGTAGTCTCATGGCTTAGAGTATGAAAGGTCCGAGCACTACGGTCTTTAAATTCGAAATCAGCGATCAGTTCAACTTCTCCTTGATCAGTATAAGTTTCAATAAAGTATTCTAAAGTCAGAGATGGATGGCGAGCACTAATATTTAATCCCTCAGACTTAAGCCCATCAACTAATAAACTTTCAAACTGTTCTGTTTCCAATGTAAGAGCATCAAGACTGACGGTAAAACCACCAAATAAACGATTAAGTTGCAAGTCCATTAGCTCTGCCATTTTATCATTCGGCAAATTAGGGGTCTCATCAAAGCGCTCGTTTAAGGCCACTTTTATTGCTTTACGCTGTTCAAGTGTTGGAAGCGCTGGTAATAGAGCCCATAGTTGCTCCAAATCACTGCCGTGGTGACTGGCATGTTTGAAGTGTGCAAGATGTGTATCTTCTTTAATTAGTGCCAATAATAGCTCAGATTCTTGGGCATTTTTCAAGTAACCAAAGTCGATATTTAGTTCAGAACGAATACTATCTCTTAGCTTTGCTTCAAATGAATTTTCCTCGATATCACCCGGCTTTCGATGTGCCAAAGCGGTTTTTTCAAAACTGCTTTGTAACATTTCAGCTGAAACGGAAGCTTCATCATTTGGGGTTGTGTTTGAGCTAGCTTGACTGTTACTGCAAACAGTTAAAGCAACTCCGCTGGAGATTAATAAACCAATTAAGTGTTTTTTTGCTGTTGGAATCATGGCGTAAATCCTTTTATTGGTCATTGTGAACTAACAGGGAGTCGGCTTCTATAAAGTCATAGTTCAGGTCGAAACTTGGCAATAATGTGCCCATTCCAGCCATTACTCGGTAGTTAGCTTTTAGTAATTCGTACTCACTACTAATTAAGTTCTGTGTGGCGCTGTAGTACTCGTTTTCTGTATTTAGTAAGTCGAGTAATGTACGACGACCTAAAGTAAATTGATTACGGTAGCCTGTCAGTGTGTCATATGTGAGTTTTATGTGTTTTTCAATATAAGATAGTTGCTGTTCAACATAAATTTTTGCGTTCCATGCGTAACGTAAGTTTTCTATCACTTGACGACGTGTGTTGTCCCGTACTTCGTTTGACGCTTGGTATTCATGTTGAGTACGGTCTTTATCAGCAGAGTCACTGCCGCCATTGTACAGGTTATAACTTAACCGAAGCATCGCTTGGAAGTTATGATCTTTACCCTCTACACCTGAAATGTCATGATCAAATGTTTGTTCAACAACAAAATCGACACTTGGATAATGGAAGCGACTTGCTGCTTTATATTGATATTCAGTTTCCAGAACATCATTGTTTGCTGTACGCAGTGTTGGATGCTCATTAAGAGCAAATTTGGTTGCATCTTCCAAAGATTTTGGTAATTCTTCTCGAAATACTGGTTTCACCAGAAGGTTGTCAGGGTCTCGCCCTAGCACGCGACGAAAACGAGCTTGTGTATCGTAGTAGTTATTTTCAGCAGCTGCATAATTCGATTCTGCTAAAGCTAAACGAGCGCTGGCTTGGTCTAGTTCTACTTGGTCGCCTATACCAGCATCATTACGCTGAGTGATTTGCTCAAGAATTTGTTGATGAGTGCTCATGTTTTCTTGTGCTAACTGATGAAATTCTTGCTCTTTTAGTAGCTCTATATACGCTTCAATCATCTCTAGAGCAATATCATTTGCTTGTGCAATAGCTGCAAATGCTTGAGCATTTGTGCGGTATTCTTGACGCTTTACTTCATTCACATCGCCGAAACCATTAAATAAGTTTTGAGTGAGTGATATTGAAGCTTCCTTACGTGTTAGGCCATGTCCAACATTATCGATACTCTGATCGTCGACTTCTTCGTAGCCAATGCCAGCGTTTAAATCAATGGTCGGTAAATAGCTGCTTTTTGCATTACGCACATCAGACTGGTAAGAGTGATAGCGTTTTACTTCGGCCCTGAACTCAGGGTTGCTGAGGACAGCATCACTAACGGCTGACTCTAAGGTCATACCAAAACTAAAGTTAGACAAGCCAAGAGAGGCAGCTAGAGCTGTATAATGTAAAATTGCTATTCGCATAATATTCTGTTTCGGCATTTTTAATTCAAGGTGCGCAAATTTAAACCAATTAAGTTTTTTCCAATGTTTTATTGTGTGTCGTATTGTAACTGTATGTATGATATTGGTGTTCTATTGATGTTTTTTACTGGTGTGGGTGTTGTTTTCTCTGCTCTGACATGGTTTGCCTGAACTCAATGGGAATGTGCAAGCATAAAGGATGTGTTTTTTCTTTGTAAATAGAGTCTGGATACTGTCCTTGAGTACACTATTTATCCTTATTCATTCTGCTGTATATTGGCGCCAATGTACTTTTTATACTTATTTAAATGGAGTTCGATATGGCTATAGCAGCTGGTAGAATCATCAGCGTAAAAGGCGAGGTTTTAGTCTTAGATACTGATACTCAAGAAGTTCGTGTCGTAGAAGAAGGGTCGGAGATCTTTCTTAATGAAGTTATTATGACACAAGAAGGTGCTGCTGTAGCCGTAGAAACGATAGATGGCAATACCATTACGTTAGGCGGCGATTCACAATTTTTATTAGATGACAGTGTTTTACCTTTGCAAGGTTTTGAGAGTCTTCCTGATGAGTTAACAGGTGATTTTGAGTCCTTGCAGCGAGCAATTATCGATGGGCAGTTTCAAAGTGCCGACGGTACTCAAATTACGCTGGAGGCTGCTCAGCAACAAGTAATCCAAGATCAAGCAGAAGCGATAAACTTATCTAATCAAGCTGGAGAAGAGCTTAGTTCTTCAAATCAAGTCGGTGTAGAAGATGAGCGTACTGCAGGAGAAGGTGAAATTACAGCTGGTTTTGTAACAGAAACGCGTGATATTGAAACCGAAGTGGAAGCTGAGCAAACAACTGATAATTCGCCGCAGCTATTGGCTGAAGAAGTCGTAGTGGAAGAGTCAGAACCAGAAGAAGAGCCAGAACCAGAAGAAGAGCCAGAACCAGAAGAAGAGCCAGAACCAGAAGAAGAGTCAGAAGAAGAGTCAGAAGAAGAGCCAGAAGAAGAGCCAGAAGAAGAGCCAGAAGAAGAGCCAGAAGAAGAGCCAGAGGATCCAGTAGCTGTAGTGACGCCTACTGAAACACTGATTAAAATCGTTGCTTCTGCGTCTGATGGCACCCCACTCGAAGATGATGATGGTAACTACATTGAAGTAAATGAAATGCCAGAGGGTGGTGATGTCTATTATGTCGCGCTAGCGTTTTCCCCGGGCACAACAGTCTTTAATGATGATTCTGTACTTGAGATACAAGAAGGTACGGTTGACTTTACGTTTACGGATGATTCCGCGACGAGAGACAGCGCGATCGTCGCTGGAGACGACTTTTTGCCACAATCTAGCCTAGAGAGTATAGCGCTAGGTGTTGCTGTTTCTGCTGCTGCTGTAGATGACTATCTTTCAGACAATGGTGAATCTTTCACTGTCACTATTGATAACTACCAAGATCCTGATCCTGTGCTTCACACATCAGTATCAATTGTAGAAAGCAATGTTGAAACCACCATCACAGATAACGGTGCTATTGATACACCAAACAATACAACAGATGGTGACGAATCAGACCCTGAAATCGTTCAAATTAAGTTAGTTGCTCTGGACCTTAACGGTAATCCCGTTGTTGATGATGCTGCTGGTGAATATGTTCTAGTGAATGAGGCTTTAGAAGGCACCGAAGCGCGATATATGGTGTTGGCATTTGACCCGGCAGAAACCACTTTTAGTCCATCTACACTTTTATCAGAGCAAGTAGGAACGGTTGAAGTGATTTTGACCAGCGCTTCTTTAGCGCAGGGAGCTACTGAACAAACAGCAGGCGATGGTTCGCAAGACTTTAACAGCACAAGTCAAACAGTCACGCTCGGGGAGGTTGTCAGTGTAGCAGTATTTGATGATTCAACGCTTGAAACAGGTGAGACATTTAGCATCTCTATTACAGATGGCAGCTATGAACGCCCAACGTCTACAACAGGTTATGAAGATGTAGACATTGATACAACGATTGTGAAGACCGAAATCCTTGATAGCATCGACGCTATACAAATTAAGCTGATTGCTTTGGATGAAAATGGTGATCCTATCTTTGAGGCCGATGGTGTTACATATATGTTTGCCAACAGTACGCCGGAAAGTGATGATGCTAAATACATGGCACTGGCCTTTGATTTGGAGGAAACAGAATTTACTTCGAATACAGTGCTATCGACCCAAATAGGGACTGTCGATATCGAGTTCACAGATGGTACTGCCACAGGTGCAGATTCACAAACTATCGGTGATGGTACTCAAGACTTTGATGATACAACTCAAACGACTATAACCCTAGGTGAAGTGATCTCTACGACTGCATTTGATGATTATCTAAGTGATGACGGTGAAAAATTTACGGTGTCAATCGTAGAGGACAGCTATCTGCATCCCACTGATGGTACTGCTAAATACGTCAGTGTAACCATTGATCCATCGCCAGTCACGACAACCATTACTGACAACCCGGCCTTGACGGAACAGTCAGACGACAATCCAGGTTCGGATGGAAATACAAGTGGTAGCTATGGCCCAGAGGACAGTATTTACGTTGTTATTGAAAATAATGAGACTGTCTACGAAGGTAATGACTTAACTCATACGGTTAAATTGGTTGATGCAAGCGGTAATCCTATCATTGTTCCTACTGGTGAAACTATCTCTGTTACTATTACTTATTCACCTGATGGAACCTCAAACGATGACTTTAGAGATGATACCCCGAAAACAGTCGAGGTAACGATTGTTGGAGGGGAAAGTAGCGCGACCATTACACACGAATCAATAGATGACTTCGTGGCAGACAATAATGAGTCTTATACTGCGACTATTACAAACGTTACCCAAGATCAAGCTACTTATGAGAACATTGTTCTGGGTGCTGAGGATGGCACTGGCAAATCTGTTATAGGAATCATTCGAGATGGTGTGATCCCTGGTAATCCAGATGATGCATCTGTCGATGAAGATGATTTTGTTGCTGGTAACTCAACCAGCACAATCACTGATACTAAGCCGTTAAACAACGTTGCGCCTGATGGTGACAATGGTTATGAATTAAGCTTCGCAGGTAACCCAACCTTCACATCAGGTAATAGCGGTTATACAGAGTTAACATCCAATGGCACTATTGTTGAGTATGTTGTGGACGGTGATACCATTACTGCCTATGCAGGCACTGGTCGTGATGATAGCGATCGTGTATTTGAGATAGTTCTTAATAAAAACGCGGTTGGTGGTAGCGACGATAGCTACACCTATACACAGTATGGGAATATCGATCATCCAACGGTTGATCTTGATCCGGCGATATCTGATGATAATGTGGTATTTACGTTTGCCTACAACGTCACAGATCAGAATGCTACAACTACTAATACGGCTTTAACGCAAGAATTTACAGTAACCGTTAATGACTCTCTACCTGAAGCAGGCTCTCAGAATGTCGTCATGGACGAAGATACGCTAGCGACCGATTCTGACTCAGACATCTTTATTTCCAATGAAGACTTTAAAGACGGACAGATTACCATCAATAATGGTACGGGCGATCAACTTCTTGAAGCCGATGAAACCATAGACCTATATGATTCAAACGATACAGACCATTCAAATCCTATTGGCACTTTAACCAATAATGGTGATGGTTCGCTCACATTTGTACCTGTGGCGAACTATAGCGGCACCCCAACTTTTGCTTACTCGGTAACGGATAACGATGGTGATACGGCTACAGGTAACATTAATATCACTGTTACACCTGTAACGGATACGCCGACAGGCTCGGATAGTAATATCAATATCGTAGAGGACAATGCAAATAGTGAAGAAGGTAGCTATTCTGTTGAATTGGGGCTTGTGTTATCAACCTCTGGAGACACGACGGATGAGACGGCCGATGACGCGGAAAATGATGAACCAGAACGCTTTGGTTTAATCACTTTATCTGGTATTCCAGACGGTATGATAATCGAGCACGCAGACGGTACGGACATATTTGCCGGCACATCGAGTGCTGATTCGTTCACCATCGAAATCACCGACGTGCCACAATACCATTATACGGGTATAGCAACCGCAGACGTATCAATGACTCAAGCTGAATTTGAGGCGCTTAAGTTTATTCATGTTGAAGACGATGCGACCAACGTAACAATCACGCAAAGCGTTACCGCTTATGAAGTGAATGATTCTGGTGCTATTCAAACTGGCGTTTCAGGGGTGACCAAAAACGTTGACATCAACATTGATATACTCGCGGCTACCGATCCAGTCGAACTAGTGTTTGATGATGGTGATGCATCTCCTGGAGATGGTAATGTCGACTCTGACTTAGACAATAAAACCTACTCTAACACTATGGTAGAAGATGAATGGTTTGATATCGGCGCTATTCTCAATAAAACCGTTAATGATGACGATGCGTCTGAAACCTATACTATTGCACTGACAGGGTTGCCTGAAGGGTCAACTATAAAAGTAGGAACGGATGAGTTTACTATCCCTGCGTCCGGCGAATATAGCTTTGAGTTGGATAGTAGTAAAGCCATTCCAAATCTAGAATTTCAGCCACCAGAAAACTTCAGCGGTGATATCGAAGGTATTGGTATTCAACTGATTGCACATGATGATGATACTGACTCAACTCATACCGATGATGACTCAGTTACAGGCGGAACGACGACGATAACCGATCAGGTTATTTACGATACATCCGACTCCGTGACGTTAAATCTTTATGTGAGTCCTGATGCGGATGACGTTAAGCTGTCGGATGTGAGCACAACCGAAGACACGGCTGTGAAAGCCTTTTCAGGTCTAGCTCTCACTGACACGGACGGCTCTGAAAGTATCACAGGCATATCAATTAATGACTTACCTGCTGATTGGATACTAAAAGATGAAAGCGGTAACGTATTATTAACAGGTGATGGAAGCTCTGATTACACTGTTGATTTGACCACCACCGACTTGGCTGACTTTCTAAATTACACGCTAACACCGCCAGCACACAGCAGTACAGATATTGATTTATCAGTAGACGTTACTGTAAAGGATACCGTTCAGTCATCCGACGCCTCTGGAACCGTTACTTATACTACAGATACCGAGACATTTGCGCATATATTGGAAGTAGCGGTAACGCCTGTCGCAGAGGAAACGAATGCTGATGACTCCGTTGAATCAGCAACCGATTCGGATGGCAACAGCACCTCTGATTTAACCATCAACCCAGACCACACCTACACAGAGAAACTGTTAGAGGATGGCGATGCTGGAACAGACACTCCAGTTTGGTTTAATCTGCATACAGATGGCACTTTTAAGCTAACAGATGGCTGGACTAACGAGGACGATACAGATTTACAATACAGTTCTGTTGCGCAAACTAACTCAGAGGAAACCTTTGCGCTATTTACCGTGATGGACTTGGATGGTAACGCGATTACCGGCTCTCAGTATCGTTATTCTACTGACGGTGGCTCTACTTATATCACAAAAACAGACACCAGTGGGCGTGTAGAAATACCGGTAGAATATCTCGATACACTTCAGTTCATCGGACCGACAAATTCATCCGGCGAGTTTAAAATTCTGGTTGAAGCTAAAACGGTCGACCATGATGAAGATAATGCTAATACAAAAGATACGGCGATCAGTGGTGAGTCTTACTTATACTTCGAAGTCACACCTGTTGCGGATGATATCACCGCGGCCATCAAGCAAGCCTTTGGTGATGAAGATGCTGGGCGTAATGATGATGGAACAGTGGACGATACAAGTGCAGCTAACGGAATAGAGTTAGATGTTAAAATAACGACAGAGGACGACAGTGATAACTCCGAATCACAGTCTATTACCTTGAGTCTTATCCCAGATGGGGCTGCGATTTATTACAATGGAAAAGTGTATGAAAAGGGCGACTTAAGCTTCCAGTCTGGTACGACCGATTCTGATGGGCAATGGACCGGAAATAATTACCAAGTAGAGACTGGAGATACTGTCGCTGGAGATGGTACTTGGGAGTTGACTATTAGCAACTTCGATAATGACGCCGACTTCAGGTACATAACGGTTTACAACGACAACAGTGACGTTAATTTGCTGATGTCTGCTTTCTCTGTGGATGGTAGTGATACCGGTGACATAGTCGAAGATCTTGATATTAACATCACTGTCACAGGTGTATCAGATGCCCCGACTGGCGATAATAAAAAAACAGTTACTCTGACTGACAATGACGGCGTTGATCAGGAGTACAATGCTATTGTCCATGAAGATGTGGGATCTGTTTCCTTAGTCAATTTGTTCATAGGTAATCAGCCAGAATTTAGCTCTGCAGATATTTCTGGGGGCGACGGAACAGAAAGCTTAATGGTCACCATCATATTAACCCAAGATCAAGTGAATCAAGGCTTTAGTGTTAGTGGTACGGGCGTTGTTAAATTGACCGACACCGAGTGGCTTGTTGAATTAGCTGATTTTGGTAATGCTAAGTTAGATATCCCAAGTAACTTCAATGGCACAGTAGACTTTAGTCTTGATCTGCAAACAGTAGACGATGATGATGTCAGTGGTAATACTCAAGGTGACTCAGATAAAGAACCAATTAGTCTGTCTATTTTAGTGACCCCTCAAGCAGAAGGTATATTGGTAGGTACGGCGACACAAGATGAAGACACTGATCAACCGCTAACGTTTATTTTCTCTGATAACGGCGGTGGTGATAATGAGCAATTAACTGGGCTTTGGATCAATACAGAAAGTATTCCAGTAGGCATTGAACTGACGACAGCAAGTGGCACCACTCTGACTAACACAGCCACTGAGCAGTGGGTACAGGTCGATGTTAGTAGTGATGGTACTGTTGAAGGCGTGACTGCGAGTATCTTAGATAGTTATCATGATAGCGACGATAACTATGAGTTTGACTTCCGTTATACCGTGTCTGATAGCACGCCAAGCGACGATGATCCTTACACCGATACCACGCCAACGGATACTGTTTACGATGGAACTGATCCGTCTACAGACTATCTAACCGGAACTTATACGGTTACGGTAAACGCAGTAACAGATACCGCGACATTAGAGCTAGGAACCATCACAGACGCAGACAGTGGTAGTGACGTTACTTTTGATGCCAGTACAAGCACAGTGACAGTGATAGGCCGTACTACCTTTGAAGTGCCTTTCACCTTGATTGCAAATGACGATGCAAGTGAAGGTTCAAACGGCCAAGATATAGATGGTTCGGAGACGATTTATCAAACCGTTGATATATATAATGTGCCTATCGGCGTTGAAGTTGTAGGTGGTACTTATACAGGTGATGTCTCAGATGGTAGCGGTGGTTCAGTGTACACTGGGCATTGGCAGGTTGTTATTAATACGGACCTAACCATTGATAATGCAAGTGGTGAAAACAATAGTATTGTTTTTGAGGTTGATGGCTATACCTTCGTCAACGGTAGCTACTCAGACATTACGATCAGCGTGAGCCACAATGACACGGATGCTGACACTCTAACAAGTGATGTGGACTTTAATCTTACTATAGACATAACAGGCACAGGTACGACACCAGTGGATCCTCCAATGGATTTAGAGGTAGTCGTAAAGAATGTAGATTTCACCGAAGATACGTCGCGTACTCTAGATGAATTAGTGACGGTTACAGACGGTACAACGAGTGGAGATAGTGGAGCCTACTCTATTACGATTAGATCTCTAGAGGGGGCTACCTTAGAGGGGGCAACGCTTATAGAGAGTGCAACGTATGGAGACTACTACACGATATCAGGTAAAGGTGATTATAATGCTGTCATTGCCACGCTTAAGACGTTGGTCTTAACGCCTAATGCTGATGAGAATATTAATACCCCAACATCAGTGGATTTCGATATTGTTATCACGACCTATGGTGACAACGGCAATCTTACTTATCCACTTGAAGATCTTAGTTTCGATATTGCGCCAGTGACCGATGAAAGTACGTTGACAATAACCGATGACGAGTTGTTAACGATAACAGGTTCGACGACCATTCTTGAAGACACGGCAACAGATTTCTTGATTAGCTTATCTAACCTTGCTGATGATTCACGAATCATGTATGACGGGAAATTGTATATCAAGGTAACCGATTCCGGGAGTGTTGATGGTTCGGCGAGCGGTACCTTTACGTACAATGGTAATACGGTCACTACGACAACAGTCACGAGTGGGCAAATAACAGATGGGCAGAGTCCAGCTAATTCGCTGCCTGCCGGTGACTATATTGTACTTGAAAGTATCAACTTTGGTGATACCAGTACTATTACCTATACGCCTCCAGCGAACCAATATGGTAATAGTATCAGCATTACTACTTGGGCGTTGACGCAAGAAGATCCAGAAACATCGAGCTATACGACTCAGACATGGCTGACTTCTGCAGGAGTAACTGCCTCAGTGTCATCTGTTATCGACGGTTTAGTTAATGTTGATGCTACTATGATTGGGGATGAGGATGGTTTTGCACAACTGGATCTTGGAGATAATATTGCTAAGATTGATAGCAGCGAAAATATCACTTCAGTCACTCTAGAAGATGTACCATTTGGCTACAAAGTCTTTCTTGGCGGTGTAGAGCAAGCAGGTACTATTTCAGGTGTGAACGCAGACGGTGATTATCTTTACGATTACACCATTTCTGTAACTTCCATTACTGAAATTGAAACAATTCAGATCAGCCGTGACGGAGTCGAAGATTTCTCAGGTCAGATCGACATTACTATGTCTGTTGCTCTAGGTGAATCCGGCGAAGCCAGTACTCAGTCAGAGTCATATCCTATTACAGTTACCTTTAATCCAGTGGCAGATGCCTTGCTTAATATGACTGCCACCAAGACCTTTGGTGATGAATACACTTGGATCGCTCTAAATTTTAATGCGAACGTTACAGACACCGATGGTTCAGAGACATTGACTATCACTTTGGAAGGGGTCAACACGGCACTAGACGATACCGCTGTGTTCCGTCTCGACGGTACAGTACTTGACTCGACTCAGGCAAGTTTTAATAGTGGTACCGGACAGTGGACGATTAGTGGCATTCCGTTTGATCAAATTGGTGATATTGAAATGTTCTACCATGCATTCGATGACGAAGTGCAGGTGACAGTGCAAACGGTAGACAGTTTTACAGATGATGGCGGGACAGTAACAACGGATACACTCGATATAGGCTCAGCTTCGACCGATACCTTTGATTTACGCTTTGATGAAAGCCAATCTATTACCACAGGTGATGATGACGATAGCATCGTTGTTAGCTCTACAAGTGGTGCAGTGGTAGATGCCGGTGCAGGTGACAATACTATTGTTGGTGGATCAGGGACTGATACCGTTGTTTATGATTCTGATGTTACTGATTACCAAATGAGCTATGACTTCAGTGCTGGTGAGCTAACAATTTTAAGACCGGACGGTGGCACAGATACACTTAGTAATATCGAGCAACTTGAGTTCAACGGTACGACTTATATATTAGAGATTGGTAGCGCCACAGACGACACCATCAATGTGGCGGGCAGTGATCAGTATTTGATCATTCCTGGTGCGGGCAGTGACAACATCACTGCGGACGATGATGATTACATCATCACTGGTGATGCCACTACACTAACGACGCCAGCGTTATTCAGCTCGCAAGACACTTCAGGTAACTCTGAAGGTACAGCTAATAACGGCGTGATTATCGATGGTATAATCGAAGGAATGTACTACGAAACGTCATCTGGTATGACGGGATACACAGACGAAAATGGTGGCTTTAGCTACCAAGACGGTGACAGTGTTACCTTTAGCGTTGGCGGTGTCTTGATTGGTACAGCCATGGCCGACGATCTAGCCCTTGGTAATGTCTTCCTGCAAGATTTAGCTGATATCTCTCGTACAGATCTATCCAATGATTATGTGCAGAAAATGGCGGTATTCCTGCAATCACTCGACAGCGAAGGCAATACAGCGGGTGGTATTCAAATCTCCGCGACGTCTCGTGATGCATTAGCAGCGACATCTTTAAGCTTAAGTTCAATGAGTATGGACGACGTGAACAACTTACTGGTAGAGCAAGGCTTCACTCCTGTGGAACTGGCTACTGCTATGAGTCACGTACAAGACATGCTCGTGAATTACACTAACCTTGATGACGAGGATTTTGGTGATGCGCTTGAAGAGTTCGTAGTTAGTGAAGAAAGCCTCGATCAAACCCTAGAATATCTAGAATCAACGGACATCGTTATTGATGATAGCTTGATTTTTGATGTGTCCGAGGATGACTCTCTTGAGACTGAGACTGAGACTGAGACTGAGACTGAGACTGAGACTGAGACTGAGACTGAGACTGAGACTGAGACTGAGACTGAGACTGAGACTGAGA